>JADLHL010000001.1 GCA_020848815.1 Chitinophagaceae bacterium
GGTTGAGGGCGTCATAATATTTACGCCTGTCGTTGCGCAAAATAATAGCCGGAGGATAGCCTTCCCGCATTAGCAGCAGGTTGAACAGCAACCGCACCGTACGGCCATTGCCATCAAAAAAAGGATGGATGTGTACAAAGCGGTGGTGAAAAGCCGTAGCCAGTTGTAGCGGGTGCATGCCAAGCTGGTTTTCTTGTACCCATATCATCAGCTCCGCCATCAAATCGGGTACTTTAACCGCATTCGGCGGAATGAAATTGGCGCCGGTAATTCTTACTCCGGCATTGCGGTAGCGACCGGCAAAATCTTTTTCAATTTTATCCAGCACCAGCGCATGCACATCCAGTACCATGCTTTCTTGCATCACAGCTCCGGGCTGTGCCAATACCTCTATCAGCTCAATGGCTTCCTGATGGTTCACGGCTTCAAAATGCTCCCGCAAACTTTTACCCTTGATGGTTATGCCATCTTGCAGCACGGCACGGGTTTCGGCCAGGCTGAGGGTGTTGCCTTCAATGCTGTTGCTGTTGTAAGTCCACTCTATGGAAAGTGCCTCCTGAATGCGCAGCATGGCAGCATGCGGAATGGGCCGGGCAGCCACAATGCCAGCCTTCTTTTCATCGAGCCTTTGCAGTGGCATGTCTGCTCTCAAAATATCGGTTACCTGCTCTTTCCACATCCCACAAAGGTATTAATATCGGTTGTGTTTTAAAGTCATTTACCCGATATTTTCATTTTCCAACAAATCTTTGCCTTGCACCGTTCTTAGGCAGACATTTGCACCGATATGATGAAACGTGTATTTCCGGCCATGGCAATAGTGGCCAGTTTGTGGATGACTGCTTGCAGTACCAATAATATTACGCAGGAGAACGAGCTGAAAAAGTATTTCGACTCGGCCAAAGTGGAAGGTTGCTTCGGCATGTTCGACAACGGGCAGGGGCAGTTTACCATTTACAATATGCCCCGCTACCGCGACAGTGCCTACCTGCCTGCTTCTACGTTTAAAATTTTCAACTCACTGGTGGCGCTGGGTACCGGCCGTATTTTCAGCGATACTGTAGTAGTAGCGTGGGATGGCGTTGTACGCACCGGCCCCGGCGGCGATACCATGACCGATTGGAACAAAGACATGAACATGCGGGAAGCTTTTGCCGTGAGCAATGTGGGCTTTTATCAGGAAATGGCCCGCCGCATTGGCCGCGACACCATGCAGAAAATGCTGGACAGCGTAGGCTATGGCAATAAAAAAATTGGTGCGGCCATAGATCGGTTCAGGCTTGACAACTCGCTGAAAATAAGTCCCGACGAACAGCTGGGTCTGGTAAAACGCCTCTATTTTAAGCAGCTGCCTTTCCAAAACCGGGAGCAGGAAATTGTGAAAGACCTGATGATTCGGGAGAAAACCGATAAATACACGCTGGCCTACAAAACCGGCTGGGGCACTACCGAAAAAGGCAACCAACTCGGATGGCTGGTTGGATGGATTGAAGAAAACAAGCACCCCTACTTTTTTGTGCTCAATGTAGAAAGCCCCGATCCGAATGTCGATTTCAAAACCATTCGCCTCAGTATTGTGAAAAGCATTTTGAAAGAGAAAGGATTTTTTGAGGGCAGGAAATAATCTACCCGCAGCTGCGTTTTGCAGCTACCGCTACCAACAGCCAGCACATGATATTACTCCAAGCCGAATACAACATTGCCCATCCGCAAAACGGATGGTGGTTGCTGGCATTGGTACCCATTGTATTGGGTTGGTGGGCCTATGCCCGTTGGAAAAAAAAGACGCTCACCAAACTGGCCGATCAACCGCTGCTGGCGGGCATTACCGCAACTTATTCGCCGCGTAAATGGCGGCTACAGCAATTGCTGATGCTGGTAGCTGTAGCCCTGCTGGCACTGGGTATGCTGAGCCTGCAGCAACCCATTGAAAAAGGGGGTGCACAAGTAGATGGCATGGAAGTAGTGCTGGCCATTGATGTAAGCAACAGCATGCTCTCTGCCGATGCCAGCCCCAGCCGGCTGGAGCAAGCCCGACTCATTGCCACCAAACTCACTGATACCCTGCAAGGCAGCAAAGTAGCGGTGGTAGCTTTTGCCGGCGAAGCCTGGCTGCAACTACCCCTCACCACCGATTTACAAGCTGCCCGTTTACTCATCAGCGGGCTCGATGGCAAGGCCGTGCCGCTGGAAGGCACCGACCTGCAACTGGCCCTGCAAACCGCTGCCGAAAGCCTTCCAATAGCCGACCCTGCCCATAAAGCCGTAGTGCTGCTGACAGATGGCGAAGAGCTGGAAGGCGATGCCATGGCTGCCGCCGAAGCCCTTCAAAAAGCCGGCGTGATGCTCATAACCGTGGGCATTGGTACACCCAATGGCATTGTGCTGAAAGATGGAACCGGCCTGCCTGTACGGGATGAAAACGGCGAACCCGTGGTAAGCAAACTGAATGAAAAAGTACTGCAGCAACTGGCTGCACAAACCGGTGGCCGTTACCTGCCGCCTGCCACTGCACAAGAACAATCCAATGCCGTGCTGGCTATATTGCGGGAGCTGCCCAAATCGCCCATGCTCAACAGCTACCTGGTGAATTATTACAGTTACAGTCATTGGCTGATAGCACTGGCCTTGTTGCTGATTATTGTAGCAACTGCACTCACCGAAAAAAGAAGCATGAAAAAAATAGCCGCCGTAGCTACTTGTTTTTTGGTGTTGTTGCTACCCGTTGCCACAACCGCCCAAACCAATACGAACAGCCAACTCCAACAGGCCGATGCGCTATACCAGCAGGGCAAGCTGGATGAAGCCGCTGCGCTGTATGCCGAAGTGCTGAAAGCCAACCCCAATGCCTGGATGGCAGGCATGCA
>JADLHL010000002.1 GCA_020848815.1 Chitinophagaceae bacterium
CCATACCGGTTGCGGGGTGCCAATAACGAGCTCTTCTTTGTGATACTGGCCGGTACAGAAAGAGTGTTTATTGATGGAGTACAATTACAACGTGGCGAAGACCAGGATTATGTCATCAATTACAACACGGCAGAAATCAGTTTTACACCCAAACAACTCATTAGCAGAGACAAGAGGATACAGGTAGAATTTGAATATGCCGATCGCAATTACCTCAACTCATTGCTGTATGCTGGCAACGCATTGAAAGTGGGTGAAAAGCTGGAAGTGAACATTGGCATGTACTCCAATGCCGATGCCAAAAACTCACCTATTAACCAAACGCTGGACAATGTGCAGCGGCAGTTTTTAAGCAATATTGGCGATAGCATCAATCAGGCATTTTATCCCGTAGCTGTGCGGGATAGTTTTGATGCGGCCAAAGTATTATACATCAAAATAGACACGACGATTGCCGGCCAGCCCTATACTTTTTACCGCTACCAAAACACCTACGATACGGCCATGTACAGCCTGGCGTTTAGCGAAGTGGGTACCGGTAAAGGCAACTATACACTGCTGCTGAATGGCGCCAATGGAAAAGTGTTTCAATGGGTGGCGCCGGTAAATGGCGTAGCACAAGGCAACTACGAACCGGTGGCATTGCTGGTGACACCCAAAAAGCAACAGCTGTTTACTGCAGGTATAAAATACAGTTTGGGTAAAAACACGAAGCTGCTGGCTGAAGCAGGTTATAGTGTGACTGACATCAACACCTTTGCCAGCAAAGACAAAAGCAATGATGGTGGCTTGGGCATCAAGTTGCAGTTGAAAGATGAAAGGGCCATACAGTTGGGAAAATCAAGCAAGGTGCTTTTAACAGAGGCAAGGTTTGAGCAGGTGGATGAAAACTTTCGACCGTTGGAACGTTTGCGTAGCATAGAATTTTTGCGGGATTGGGGCTTGCCTTTTGATGCGGGTTTTGCCAAAGAGCAATTGCCGGGCTTTACCATAGCATTGAGCAACAACAAGCAACACAGTATTCAATATGATTACAGTGGTTACAAAAGGGGCAATGCTTACAGCGGTAACCGCCACAGTGTTGAGCATCGGTTACAACAGCAAGGCTGGGTGGTAAATGATGTGTTGCGTTATACTTCGTTTGATGGCTTGGGCATCAATGGCTATTTTCTGAGGCCATCCATTGCTATCAACAAAACTTTTAGCAAGATTAACGCACTGGAGATAGGGGCACAATATCAACTGGAGCACAATCAGGTAAAATCATCAGTAACAGACACCTTGCAAGCCAGCAGTTTTTCTTTTACCGATTGGCGGGTGCATGTGCGTAGCAATCAGCAACAGCGCAATCGTTGGTCGCTGCAGTGGTTTAGAAGAAGCAACCAGTTTGCATTAGCCAATGGTTTTGTACCGCAGGATGTGAACGATAATTTTTCGATACAGGTAGAGCTCACCAAAAGCAAGCAGCACCAGTTTCGGTTGAATACCGGCTACCGCATGTTGAAAGTGAAAACGCCCGGCATCAGCAATCAACAATCAGACAATACTTTGCTGGGCCGAGCCGAGTATTTTACGCAATTGGCTAAAGGTGCTATCACCGGAAATGTGTTGTATGAAATAGGCGCCGGGCAGGAGCAGCAACGCGACTTCAGTTATATTGAAGTGCCCGCCGGTCGTGGTGAATATGCATGGATTGATTACAATGGTGATGCCGTACCACAACTCAACGAGTTTGAGTTGGCGCAGTTTCAGGATCAGGCCAAATACATCCGCATATTTACACCCACCAACCGGTTTGTAAAAGCAGCGTACAATACACTCAATGCGAGTATTCAATTGAGTCCTGCCAATGTGTGGCGTAGAGATTCATCGCAGCTCAAACGCTTTCTGGCCAAGTGGAATGCCCAAAGCAGTTTGCAAACCACCAGCAAGCGAAAAGATGATGGCGGTTTTCCTTTCAATCCTTTTGCTGGTAGCATAAGCGATACAGCCATCATCATGGCCAATACCAATATCGCCAATACGATTTCTTTTAACCGCTACAGCACTTCATGGGGTGTAGACCTGACGCAGGTTCGCAACAGCAGCAAGGCTTTGCTGACTTATGGCGTGGAAATAAGAACGTTGAATGATGTATCGCTCCGCTGGCGGAAAAACGCAGGCAGACAATGGACCTTTGCCATGCAAGGCAAGCGGGGGAGCAATGAGTTGCAAACCCCCAATCCGAAATTTGATAACAGGAACTATGCAGTCACGTACTACGAATTGATGCCATCAATTACCTACACTTTGGGTGCCAAATTCAGGGCAACTACTTTGTATAAATGGAATGAGAAAAAAGGGAATGCCAACAACATTCCGCAGTTGAGTAGCACCAATAGTTTGCAGGTAGAAAGTAAATACAATCTGGTGCAAAGCGGTGTATTCACAGGTAAGCTCACCTATTCGTCTATCGATTTCACGGGCACATCCAATTCAACTGTTTCTTATTTCATGCTCGATGGTTTGCAACCGGGTAAAAACTTTTTGTGGAATCTAGATTTCACCAAGCGTTTGGCCAATGCTTTGGAAATCAGTTTTCAATACGAAGGCCGCAAAGCAGGAGAGAGCCGCACAGTGCATGTAGGCAGGGCTTCATTAAGAGCGGTGTTGTAACAAATGCAAAAGGTCAGCTCTTTTCAGAACTGACCTTTGCTCATTCTCGGGCCGGATGTACATATTATCCAAACAAACCACCTTTCTTCAAAGTGCGAACGCCTTCGCCAATCTTGAATCCGTTGTGGTAGATTTCAATTTTGTAATTACCGGTTTGGAAACCTTTATCGCTTTTCCAGTCAAAACTTACAGGTGTTTTCTTGCCACTTTCATACTGCACCTGCACTTTAGAAGTGTAGGGCTTGTCGCCTTCTTCACGGGTGGTGAATACGGTGTTGCTGGCAATCGGGCTGCCATCAGGAGCGGTTACGGTGATGTAAATTTCTTTTTCACCACTTTTTGCTAAGCGGTTTTCATCCAGCTGAAATGCAATGCGCAATTTGTCGGCACGTTTGGCGGTAGCCGTTTCTTTTTCTTTACCTGAGCCTTTTTCATTCAGCGCTGCAATGCTGATGTTAGAAGCCTTGAGGGTGCTGGCAACATCGGCTGTTTCATCCAGGGTTTTCTGAATGCTTTGCTTTTCATTTTTTGTGGCTTCCAGATCGGCTTCTACCTGTTGCTTTTCTGTAGTCAGTTGTTGATTATTGGCTACAAGCGTTTGGTTTTCACCTTCCAGTCGACGAACATCCGCAGCTAGGGTTTCAATTTTGCCATTGAGTTCATTAATCATTTGGCGGGCACGTGCCAAATCGGCTGCAGTGGCGTTTTTGTTGTTTACTACTTTACGGATTTCATTGCGCAGCCGGGCTATTTCCTGATTGCGTGTATCCAGATTGTCGGCCATGGTTTGGTTTTCACCCATCAGGCTATCGAGGCGGCCCAGCGATTCAGTATACAGGTTACGTACCTGATCTCTTTCGCTGGTAACCAGTGTGTTCTGGCTGGTAAGTGTACCTACTTGCTCTTGGCTTTTGTTCTTTTCGTAAATGATATAGCCCCAGGAAAGCAACAAAGCAGCGGCAAGGCCACTATAGATCAGCGTACGGTTGTCTTTTTTGGGAGTAGCGCTGTTGTACTCATTCAATTTCATGTCTTCCATATGCTTCGTGTTTTTAGTTCATCTACAAGGTATGCCAACACCGTGCCAGAACAACTTTTCAACGCTGTTAAAAACTTTCTAATACACCCGGAGTAAAGTTTCATTGTTTTGTTAAGTGGCGGTCGATAAAATCATTCTTGATTGGAAAAAAGGTGCTTTCAAGCCGGTTTACTGGCTGGAAGGGGATGAACCATTTTTTATTGACCAAATATTGGGCTATGCAGAAAAGAATATTCTGACAGATGCCGAAGCAAGTTTTAACTTATCTGTTTTTTACGGACGTGACGCCGACTGGTCGTCTGTAGTCAATGCTTGCCGCCGTTATCCCATGCAGTCGCAGCGACAGGTAGTATTGCTCAAAGAAGCGCAATACATGAGGGATATCGAAAAGCTGGAAGGCTATATCGAAAATCCGCTCAACAGTACTGTGCTGGTAGTAGGCTACAAGCAAAAAAAAGTAGATGGTCGCAGCAAGCTGGCCAAACTGCTGAAGCAAAAGGGAGAAGTACTCAGTACCAAAAAAATATTCGATAGCGAATTGCCGAATTGGGTAGTCAATCATCTGAAAGCGGATGGCTTTACCATTGCACAAAAAGCCGTGTATTTGCTGGTGGATCACATTGGTAATGATTTGTCGAGGCTGGCCAATGAATTGGAAAAAGTGCAAATCAATCTGGACCAGCGCAAAGAGATTACCGAAGATGATATTGAAAACTATGTGGGCATCAGCAAGGAGTACAACGTATTTGAATTGCAGCATGCTCTTACGCAGCGCAACATGACCCGATGTTTGCAAATCATTCAGTATTTCGAAAGCAATCCTAAAGCATTGCCTATTATGCAATTGCTGCCAACGCTGTATTCCTTTTTCAGCAAAGCATACATGGTGTTTGGCGCTGGCACCAACGATGAATATCAGCTCATACAATATCTAGGATACAAAGGCCCGAGCCCGTATGTAAAAGACATTATTAGCTGCGCCAAAAACTATCGCCAGAAAGGCGTGGAGCAGGCCATTTTGCTGCTGCACGAATACAACCTCAAGAGTATTGGCATTCATGCATCCAATGTGTCGGATGCCAACCTGCTGAAAGAAATGGTGGTGAAAATGATTACGCCAACAGTTGATTAACTTTCGTAGGCTCGAAGCAGCAGTTGCGATGCTTCTTTGTCCTTTTGTAACTGGGCTTTCAAACTATCCAGTCCGCTGAATTTTTGCTCACCCCGCAGGTGGCAAATCACTTCTATGCGAAGCGTTTCGCCATAAATGTCTGCGTCAAAATCAAAGATGTTGACTTCCACCGTTTGGCGGGTGCCATCCACCGTTGGGCGAACGCCGATGTTCATCATGCCTTTCATCCATGCACCGTTTTGCTGCATGCGTTTTACACGCACCGCATACACACCATTACCAGGCATCAGCTTTTCGGTGTCGTTCATGCGAATGTTGGCTGTGGGGTAGCCAATAGTGCGGCCCAATTTATTGCCTTCTACTACGGTGCCTTCAAAAAAGTAGGCATAGCCGAGGTAACTGTTGGCAGCAGCAATATGACTATTGATAACAGAAGTGCGGATGCGGGTACTGCTTATCGTATTGTCATTGAGCACTTCGGCAGGAATTTCCAGCAACTCAAAGCCATGTTTGTCTTTCAATGCTTCCAGTAATTGATAATTGCCTTCCCTGTTTTTTCCAAAACGATGGTCGTAGCCAATCACAAGGCAGCGGGGGTGAAAATGAGCTACCAAAAATTGCTCGACATATTCCAGTGCTGTTTGCTCTGCAAATTCGCTGGTAAACGGAACAATTACCAAATGGTCGATGCCTTGTTTTTCCAGCAATTCTATTTTTTCAGCAATGGTATTGATGAGCCGAATTTCGGACTGCTGATTGCCTACAATGCGCCGTGGGTGCGGGTTGAAGGTGATGATGACACTTTCGCCATTGATGGCCGCAGCCTTTTCAGTCAACTGTTTGGTAATGATGCGGTGACCATTGTGCACACCATCAAACGTGCCAATGGTAACCACGGCATTGCGGAAATTGGGAAGTCGGTCGATGTGCTTGTGTACCTGCATGGGCCGGCAAATTTGAATTAGTAATGGCCAATTTCCAAATCTCTGCCGCAGCCGCCTATTTTTGCAGCATGTCTTTATATGCAAAGCGAGGCGTTTCGGCGCAAAAAGAAGAGGTGCATGCGGCCACCCAGCACCTGGATCAGGGGCTGTTTCCTAAAGCATTTTGTAAGGTATATCCCGATTTGCTCGGCGGCGATGCCGATTGGGTAAATGTGATGCATGCCGATGGTGCCGGTACCAAAAGCATTTTGGCCTATTTGTACTGGAAAGAAACCGGCGACATCAGTGTGTGGAAAGGCATTGCACAAGATGCCATTGTGATGAACCTCGATGACCTGCTTTGTGTGGGCATTCACGACAATATCGTATTCAATTCTACCATCGACCGCAACAAACTGCTCATACCTGGCGAGGTGTTGCAGCAGGTCATCAGCGGCTCACAGGAGCTGTTTGATACGCTGGCCGATTTTGGGGTGAACATTGCTTACCTCGGCGGCGAAACGGCCGACGTGGGCGACGTGGTACGTACCGTAGCCGTAAATGGTACCATGAGTGTTCGTTGGCCCAAATCACAAATTGTAACCAACGAAAAAATTGCTGCCGGCGATGTAATTGTCGGCTTGGCTTCTTATGGCCAAAGTATGTACGAATCCAGCTATAACAGCGGTATTGGCAGCAACGGATTGACCAGTGCCCGCCACGATGTGCTGAGTAAATACTACGCGGAGCATTTCCCCATGACCTATGAACCAACCCTCAGCGATGATGTGGTGTACATAGGTAAGCACCGCATGACGGATATTGTGATGGACGAAGGACATAACGTAGGGCAATTGCTGCTGAGCCCCACCCGTACCTATGCGCCTGTGTTGAAAAAACTGCTCACCGAAAACTTCGATCAGATTCATGGATTGGTGCACTGCAGTGGTGGTGGCCAAACCAAGTGCATGAAGTTTATACCAGATGGCGTACGAGTGGTAAAAGACAACCTGTTTGATACACCGTATATTTTCGAACTGATACAACAATGTAGCGGTGCCGATTTAAAAGAAATGATGCAGGTGTTCAACATGGGCTGCCGCCTCGAGATATATTGCAGCGAAGCCAATGCCGCCACAATGATGGATACGGCAAAAGCTTTTGGCATAGATGCACAAATCATTGGCCGTGTAGAAGCGTCAGACAAAAAAATGTTGACGATTGAGCATGCCGGCGAAACAATTATTTTTGAATAAATCAGTTATTGATTCATCACCCAAAGGATGAGCTTCGCTACTCCTTGCATATTCTTACTCCATGGCTGAAGAAATAGTAGTACAACTCAAGCAAGTCAATATTTATCAGGGCGACGTACAAATTTTGAAAGGTGTAAACCTCGAAGTACGTCGTGGCGAATTTGTATACCTTGTTGGTAAAACCGGCACCGGCAAATCTTCTTTGCTCAAAACCTTGTATGGCGAATTAGCACTGAAAGAAGGTGAGGGCAAAGTGGTAGGCCACGACCTGCGCAATCAAACCTGGAAAACCATTCCGTTTTTGCGCCGCGACCTCGGTGTGGTGTTTCAGGATTTTCAATTGCTCACCGACCGCAATGTAAAGGAGAACCTCAAGTTTGTATTGAAAGCCACGGGCTGGAAAGATGAAAACATGATCAATGCCAAAATTGATGATGTGCTGGAAAAAGTAGGCCTCAAAAGCAAGGGTTTTAAAATGCCTTTTGAAATGAGTGGTGGCGAACAACAACGCATTGATATTGCCCGGGCATTGCTCAACTCACCCCGCTTGTTGCTGGCCGATGAACCTACCGGCAACCTCGACCCCGAAACCAGCGACGAAATCATGGGCTTGCTGATGAACCTAAGCAAAGACTATGGCATGGCCGTCATTATGGCTACGCATGATTACATGGTTATCAATAAATTTCCTGCAAGAATTTTGCGTACCGAAAAAGGAAAAGTATACGACAGCGCCAATCAGTACGCTGAAAACTAATATCAGGCAGAAAGCTTTAAGCGTTCTGCTACTTTGCCCGGCACGGTTGGTTCCTGTTCAAATATCCAGCGAATCATCTGCCGGGCATTTCTTTCATTGTTGAACAAAGATTGCATCACCTGCATACGGTCTTCAAAGTTGTGCAAATGATAAGGCTGGTCAAAAGCCTTGGCTATGGCATCTTTCATGCTGGCCGTACTGTTGGCAATTATGCAACAACCGTTGAGGCCACTACCTTCTACGCCAGCTTCATTCACCACGCAGTGTCTTCCAAAATAAAGGGCATTTATCAATTTCAGCTTAATGCCAGTGCTATTAAATGATGGCAAAATATTCACCTGCGCCTTCTTAATCAGCTCTTCCATTTCGGTCTGTTCGGGGTTGGCCACAATACAGGTATGCGGAAAACTGTGGGCCAGCTTTTCCAGTTTTGCAGAAGGATTTTTACCTGCCACTACGAAAGGTATTTCCAGCTTGCTGAAAATTTCTTCGAGCAGCCAGGTGGCGGCATATTCATTTTCGGGCACACTCAAGTTGCCATGATACAAACAAAAACTGCCGTGTGAGCCATGCCATTCGGGTGCAAACTCGGGCAAATAAAGAGGTAGAAAATCTACGTTGTTGTATCCCAGTTCCTTGTTGAAAACATCAAGGTCTTTTTCAGTGACGGTCCAAAAAGTGGCTTTGCCAGCCATGGCCGCTTCGTACTTTTTCAGCAGGGCACTTTCCCTTTTGAAAAAGAGTTTTTTAAACATGCTGCCACTCGTTTCAGAGAGTTGGCGGTAATATTCGTATTCTACATTGTGCAGCCTTACAAAACAGCGGCTGGCAGGAAGATCGCCATTGTAGGCAAAATAGGAACAATGCATGCCTTCCATGAGCACTGGGTAATCGTCTTGCTTCAGGCGTTTGAGCAGTGCATCATTGGCACGGCTGGCTACAATATAGGGTACACTGGTAGCAAGACTTTTGAGCGGTGTTACCCGTTCGTAATAGTGCACTTCCTCGCAGTATTGGTTGAGTACGGGCTGCTGACCACGGCCGTATTCAAAGCAATGCAAATGAATTTTTACACCCGCTTCGCTCAGGGCTTTAATCTTATAAAACAAATCAAAAACGCCGCCATAATCCACCGGATAGGGCACGTCCAAACAAACGATATGTAAATGCTTTTCTGCCAAAATCAATATTGCTTAAGAGGCTCTTGCAGGCAATTAGCCCAAACCTGTAACATGTTTTTTTCTTCTTCAGTCCAATTCCAAACTGTTGCTGCAACGGTGCTTTGCCCGGCCAATGTTTCGTACAAAACAGCATCCTTTGCTAAAAGGTTCATGGCCTGAGATATTTCACCGGGAGCTACCTCATTTACCAGTACTGCTACTTCATGTTGCTGATTCAAATGCTCGTATTCGGGATACCGCACACAAACCTGCGGCTTACCCGCCTGCACATAATCAAAAAAACGATTGGCTAAAGAATAGTATTGATTGAGGCCGCTATTGTTAAACAATGTAATGCCTGCAAATGCCCGTTGGGTAAGGCCTCGCAACACGGCTGGTTTCAGATGACCCGTTAAAAAGACCTTGTCTGCCACACCGTGAGCAGCAATTAAACTTTTCACTTGCTCCATGTAATTGCCATCGCCGGCAATCACCAGCGGGAGTGAGGTTTCTTTCATGGCAGCAATCAGCTCATCAAAAGCCCGGCCCTCGTTTACCGCTCCCTGGTACAAGAAAAATCGTTCTGGCAATGAAAGTGCCGCTGGCAGAGCTTCAAAGAAAGTATTGCCGGCAGGCATCGGCATGTTTCTTACAACGGTATACTTCACCCTGTACCGCCGGCTGAACTCATCCGCTATAAACTGATTGACTGTATATCCGTACTGAAATTGGGGCACACACCAGGCTTCAATAACTTTCCAAATGGCGGCTATCCAAGGTCTTCTTTTTACTTCAGTGAGCTCGGTAAAAAGTTCGTGGGCATCGTACAAGCGGGGGAGGTGGTACTTTTTACTTACGAGCAGGCACGGTACAATGCTGTCAAGGTCAATGGCGCAAATGGCCATGTTGGCGGCTCCGGGTTGCTGGTGTGCCTGGGCTTTTGTTTGTAAAAAACGAAACAGGGCTTTGTTGTAGGCCCAGTAAAACCGCTTCCCTTTTTCGGGCGAAACATTGAGGCGTACTTGCTCAAAAGGCTGATGATCAAGGGGTAAACTGTTGGCAGTGCTGCGGCCTACCAGGGTAACCTTGTAGCCGGCCCGGGCCAGCGAACCGCAAATGCGATGCATCCGCTGATCAAAACTCAGGTCGTTGGTAACCGTGCAATAAATATGGTAATCTTGCGGCTGCATGTGCTAATTGGGGGCGCAATCTAAAATCCTTTCGATAATATTTCCCTGATATCTTTTTTTGCCCTACTTTTGCCGCCCATAAAATTGGATGATTTAATCGGATAACAAAAAACGCATAATCGGATGCCTTATTTAACTGTAGAAAAGAAAGCCAAGATTTTCGAAACTTATGGTGGCAGCGCTAAAAACACTGGTTCTATCGAAGGCCAGATCGCTTTGTTGACAGAGCGTATTTCTGCTTTGTCTGCTCACCTGCAGCAAAACAAAAAAGATTTCAGCACTCACCGTGGTCTCATGAAGATGGTTGGTCAGCGTAAGCGCCTGCTTACCTACCTCAGCAAGCACAACTTGCAGGGATACCGCCAATTGATTGAAAAACTGGGTCTCAGAAAGTAATCATGCGGTTGCATTAACGATATAAACCCCAATTAGCCTGGCTGATTGGGGTTCTCATATTTCTTTACAACCTCATTACCGCTTTTTTACCCGTCGCGTCGTGCCCCATTGTGGCAGGGCGTTTTGTTGCATCATACCGAATCTAAAATCAAGGTTTTCGCAAATTCTTATTTATGTTGACACAACCACATTCCGTTGTGATAGACATGGGCCCCAACAGTAAGCCCATTACTATCAGCACAGGCCGGCTTGCCCGCCAGGCCGATGGCGCTGCCCTGGTGCAGTGCGGCAATTGCTACCTGCTGGCCACCGTTTGCGCCAGCAAAGAACCCCGCCCCGGGCAGTCTTTCTTCCCATTGACTGTAGACTATCAGGAGAAATTCGCTTCTGCCGGTCGTATCCCCGGTTCATTTTTTAAGCGTGAAGGCAAGCTGAGCGACTACGAAGTACTCATCAGCCGTTTGATAGACCGTGCCCTGCGTCCGCTTTTCCCCGAAGATTACTTCTGCGACGTTCAGGTGCTGGTTACCCTTTTGTCTAGCGACCCCGAAGTAATGCCCGATGCCCTGGCTTGCCTGGCTGCATCTGCTGCTTTGGCCGTAAGTGATGTGCCTGTTCAGGAAGTAATTTCTGAGGTACGTATTGGCCGTCAGAATGGCGAATACCTGATTAACCCCACCCGTACCCAGTTGCAGTCATGCGATATGGACTTCATCATTGCGGCTACTGCCAAAAACATGATGATGGTGGAAGGTGAAGCCAAAGAGTGCCAGGAAGAAGATTTGGTAAAAGCGTTGGAACTGGCTCACGAAGCTATCCGCAAGCAAATTGCTGCTCAGGAAGACCTGCGTACGCATGTTGGTGTAACCGGCAAACGGGAGTATACCAAGCCTTACCGCAACGAAGAGCTCGAAAACAAGATTGCTGAACTTGGCCGTGCCAAAATGTATGAGATTGCCAAAAGCGCCTCTGCCAAGCACGAACGGAGTGATGCTTTCAGCAAACTGTTTGACGAAGTAAAAGAAGCTCTCGGCGAATTGCCCGAAGAAGACAAACTACTCGTTGGTCATTACCTCGGCGAATTGCAGTATTACGTAGTTCGTGACATGATGCTGGATGACCGCATACGTCTTGATGGCCGTGACCTCACTACCGTTCGTCCGCTGGATATGATGGTAGATGTACTGCCTTCTCCACATGGTTGCGCCCTGTTTACCCGTGGCGAAACTCAATCGTTGACTACCGTTACACTCGGTACGCCAAACGATGAGCTGTTGATTGAAACAGCTGCTACCAGCGACTACGTAAAATTCATTTTGCACTATAACTTCCCGCCATTTAGCACCGGCGAAACCAAGCCGATGCGTGGTCCTGGCCGTCGTGAAGTAGGCCATGGCAACCTGGCTATGCGCAGCCTGAAGCAAATCATGCCCGGCAACGAATATCCTTACACCGTTCGTGTGGTGAGTGATATTCTTGAATCGAATGGTTCGAGCTCAATGGCTACCGTTTGTGCCGGTTCATTGGCACTGATGGATGCTGGTGTACCTTTTGCCAAGCACGTAAGTGGTGTGGCTATGGGTCTCATTACCCGGAAAGATGGTAAGTACGCCATCCTCACAGATATCCTTGGCGACGAAGATCATCTGGGTGACATGGACTTTAAAGTAACCGGTACCCGTGATGGTATTTGTGGTGTGCAGATGGACATCAAAATTGATGGCCTGAGCATGGATGTAATGCGTGAAGCACTGGCACAAGCCCGTGACGGCCGTATGCACATTCTGGATGCTATGTACGCTGCCATTCCTGCTGCCCGTGAAGAGGTGAAACCACACTCTCCACGCATGGTGAAGATGTTCATCGAGAAAGAATTCATTGGTGCGGTGATTGGACCACAGGGTAAAGTAGTACAGGAAATTCAGAAAGAAACCGGTACCACTATCACCATCGAAGAGAAGAATAACATGGGTGAGGTAAGCATCTTTGGTACCAACAAAGAAGGTGTTGACCGTGCTGATCGTTGGGTGAAGGGTATTGTGGCCGTACCAACTGTAGGCGACGTATACGAGGCAACCGTAAAGAGCATCATGCCTTACGGTGCATTCGTAGAGTTCCTGCCTGGTAAGCAAGGTTTGCTGCACATCAGCGAAGTAAGCTGGAAGCGCCTTGAAACACTCGAAGGCATCCTCCGCGAAGGAGATATGGTGAAGGTAAAACTCACCGGTACCGATCCAAAAACAGGTAAGTTTAAGCTGAGCCGCAAGGTGATGCTGCCCAAGCCTGAAGGTCAAAACCGTCCGGAGCAAAGCCCCGACCAAGAGTAATAGAATTATTTTACTATAGGCTGTTTCCAAAGTTGGCAACCCCAACAATGGGAGCAGCCTTTTGCTTTACTACCATGCAAGAACCACTCATTTACCTGCAATATCAGGTTCAGATTGAACCCGGTACCGATGCCGCCGATGTATTGATAGCTGAACTCTCGTTGCTGGGCATAGAAGGATTTGAAGAAGGAGCAGACCAGTTGACTGCTTCTGGCAAAAAAGAGGAAATCGATGCTGCAGCAGTCGAGTACCTGTTAAAAAATCAGGGATTAACATTTACTGTGGCAGAAGTGGCCCAGCAAAACTGGAATGCGCTGTGGGAGTCATCGTTCGAGCCGGTGTTGATTGAAGATTTTGCAGCCGTCCGTGCTGCTTTTCATGCGCCTGTAACCACAGTAAAGCATGAGCTCATCATTACCCCGAAAATGAGTTTTGGCACCGGCCACCATGCCACCACCTGGTTAATGGTTAAGGAAATGTCGACGCTGGATTTTTCGGGCAAATCTGTTTTTGACTTTGGTACTGGCACCGGTGTATTGGCCATTTTGGCTGCAAAGCTGGGCGCCACACATGTTTTTGCTATCGATAACGATAGCTGGAGCATCGACAATGCCATTGAGAATGTTTCGGTTAATAAGGTGTTGGGCATAGAGCTTCAATTAGCCGATCAAATTCCTGCGGGTACAACTTATCCTGTTCTACTGGCCAACATCAACAAGCATGTGATTATGGCGCATTTGGCAGCTATGAAAGCCATCACAGAGAAGGGCGGCACCTGGTTGCTCAGCGGATTGCTTACAACAGATGAAGCCGATGTAAGAACCGCAGTAGAGGCCATGGGCCTGCAATGGCAGCATACTTTACATAAGGATGGTTGGATTTCGATGCGCTTTACTGACATAGGTGTTTGATTGTTAATCTTGAATTCCCTATTTTAGCCATAGTGTTAGCTTTGACTTTTCTGTAAAAAGAAACCACACCGCCACACCCGGGAGCGTATTATAAAACAGAAAGCAGTTAGTTAGAATGCAGGAATTTTTGTTGATTGTGGTAGCCTACATGATAGGCTCCATCCCTACAGCCGTTTGGGTAAGTAAATTTTTCTTCGGCATTGATATTCGTGATTATGGTAGCGGCAACGCCGGAGCTACCAATACATTCCGTGTGCTGGGTACATCCTGGGGCTCGTTTGTAATGGTGGTTGATATTCTCAAAGGTGTGCTGGCATCATTCCTTTACTTATTACTTCCTTATTACCTTACCAACCAGCTCGACCGTACCAATTTCATGATTGGCCTTGGTTTGGCAGCTGTACTCGGTCATATTTTTCCTATTTGGGCTGGCTTCAAAGGCGGCAAAGGCGTGGCTACGGTATTCGGTATGGTCATTGCCATTCAACCGTTGGTTGCCATTGCAGTGGTACTTGTGTTTTTATTAGTATTGTACCTCACCCGTTTTGTATCGCTGAGTTCTATTTTGGCAAGTCTGGCATTGCCGGTGCTTATCCTCGTAGTGTTCAACGAGCCAGAGTTACTGTACCGCATTTTTGCTATTGCCGTGGCTTTGCTGGTGATTGTAACTCACCAAAAAAACATTGGTCGTTTGCTCAATGGCAATGAAAGTAAAGCCCGCATTTTTACCTATCGCGACAGACGAAAAAGCCGCAGAGAAGAAGCATAAGAAAATCTTTATCAAATAAGTTTCTGCATTCGCCGAATTAGTAATTCAGCAACAATTTCAGGCACGAATTTTCGACCTGAATTAAAAACTACCACATGAAACAAATATGGATGCCCTTAATTGGAGGGTTGATTTTGGTATATGCATGTACCACAAATAAAGTGACTGGTAAAAAACAATTGAACATCATTTCTTCGGAGCAAATGATGTCTCTGTCAGACACACAATACAAAGAGGTACTTTCTAAAAGCAAGGTGCTCACTACAACCGCAGACGCCAGAAAAGTAACAGAGATTGGTAAACGTATTGCTGCAGCCGTAACTCAATACTACAATGCAAAAGGGATGCAGGCAGAAATGGCTACCTACAAATGGGAGTACAATTTGATAGACAGTAAAGAAGTAAATGCCTGGTGTATGCCGGGTGGAAAAATTGCTGTTTACACCGGCCTGCTGCCCGTAACCAAAAACGATGAGGCATTGGCAGTGGTAATGGGCCACGAGGTAGCACATGCGTTGGCAGAGCATGGAAAGCAGCGTATTCATCAGCAATTGGGTACTGAGCTGGTTTCTCTGGGATTGCAGGGGATGATGGCCGGTAAGCCTCAGCAAACACAGGCTGCGTTTATGACGGCTTTTGGTGCTGCTTCTACGCTGGGTATAATTTTGCCTTTCAGCCGCAAGCAAGAGCTTGAGGCCGACAAGCTAGGGCTGCAGTTTGCAGCTATGGCCGGTTACAATCCTGAGGAAGCTATACCACTCTGGCAGCGGATGGGTGCTTTGAGTGCGGGCAACAAACCTCCGGAGTTTGCCAGTACTCACCCTGCAGAAGAAACGAG
Source organism: Chitinophagaceae bacterium (assembly GCA_020848815.1). Taxonomy (GTDB): domain Bacteria; phylum Bacteroidota; class Bacteroidia; order Chitinophagales; family Chitinophagaceae; genus Phnomibacter. The sequence continues at coordinate 15,354 of JADLHL010000002.1, forward strand.
AATAGCAGCATTGCAAAAGCAAATGCCCGAAGCTAAAAAGCTGTACGAGCAAGCTAAACGGAAGTAAGCTGTTTTTATACAAGTACCCGGAATTTTGGCCGGATAATACGTATTCTTTCGAAATTATGTAGCAAGCTTAGGCTAAGTATTAGATATTTTTTTTACCTTTGCACCCTCGGTACTTTAACCTTTATTCTTTATCAAACAGTTTTGAAGAGACATGTCGCAGCCAAGCATTGTAGAGAAACTTCGTTTGACAGATGAGAAAAACCTGCTAATTCAGGGACTTCCTTCCTCTATTGAAAAGCAATTTGCCAAGCTTTCATTTGCCAAAAATGTAACCCCATTGTTGAAGTCAAGAAAGATTGACTGGGCACTGGTATTTGCAGTAAATGAAAACCAACTGAGGAACATTCTGAAAGACGTGATGCCTGCCTTAAGAGAAGGAGGCAAACTGTGGGTAGCCTATCCCAAAACCACTTCTAAAATTGTGAGTGACCTCAACAGAGAAGGGGCCTGGGGATGCCTTACCTGCACCGGATACGAAGGGGTAGAAGAAGTGGCCCTCGACCATGTGTGGAGTGCTATCTGGTGGAAATGTGGCGGTTTAGATGAAAGCGAAATGGCTGAAATGGAAGCTGCCGCTGCCGAAGCAAAAGGATAGTTTCTTTTACAGACAAACCACATAAACAAAATGGCGACTGCATTTGCAGTCGCCATTTTGTTGTAAGCAATTTTGCAAATCACTTATTAGGAATGACAGGCAACAATATGCGGCTGGCCACACCTTCTGTATGGTACAGTTGAATGGTTGCTTTCTTAAAGTCTTCGGGCTTGGCCTCGTAAATATTGGTAAAGGTTTGCGGGTTGCGGTCAACCAGCGGAAACCAGCTGCTTTGCACCTGAATAACCAACCGATGGCCTTTTTGGAAAACATGCGCCACATCGGGCAGGTAAAACTTTACCCTGGTAATTTTATTGGGCACAAACGGCTCGGGTTCTTCAAAACTGTTGCGAAACTTGCCTCGCATAATTTCTCCCCGTACAAGCATTTGGTAGCCGTTCATATCATCCAATCCTTTGTAAACAGTATCGGCGCCTGTGATAGCTTTACTTACATTGTTGGGAAACTCATCAATGATTTTGACAACCAAATCGATATCGGTAGCATCTGTGCTCACCATCAAATCGGCGTATACAGGCCCACCAAGCGTCAGGTTTTCTTTGAGTACCTCAGTTTTAAAAGTGAGTACGTCTTTGCGGGCACTGGCAAAGCGTTGGTCGCTGGTCATGTACTCACGGGTTCTACTTTCAATAACGGTAGAACCTTCATGGGGCACCGGATTGGCTGGATCACTTACATAGCTCGTGTATGCTTTTCTACCTTCAGGCTTCTCTGTGGGTTTCAGTGCTGTCGGGCGTTTAAACGACAGTTTGCCGCCAGGTAAAAAGAAAAGCGGTTGCTCTTTCATTTGCTTTACCGGCCATTCATTGTAATGTTTCCATTCATTGCTACCGCTAAAGAAAACAGTGGCCTCTGCAATATCAGTAGCAGGTTTGTTGTTGAGGAAGTGCTCAAAGAAAGGCAGCTCCACATTTTGCTGATACCAATACGCAGTATTGCTACCAAACTTTGCCGCACCAAGATAGCTGCCGTTGCTACGGCCTCCCCATGCACCATGAAACCACGGCCCCATGGTTATTTTGTTGTAATGCCCGGGGTTGGCAGTTTCTATTGCCTTGTACAAATTCCAGGCACCAAAGCAGTCTTCGGCATCGTAAGTGCCGCCTACAACCAGCATGGCAGGCTGCAAATTATTGACAGCCTTTCGTGCATCTCGTGCCTGCCAAAATTCGTTGTACACCGGCTGTTTCATCAGTGTATTCCAAAAGGCTATGCTGTCGCCCAAATAGCGGTTGTTGAATGCAGGCAGCGGGCCGGTTTCGAGGTAAAATTTGTAAGCGTTTCTTTCGGTACGCTGGTAGCCTGGATTGTAGCGGGTGGTAGGCTGTGGGCGGGGTACACCAAAGCCTTTGTAAAATTCGAAACCATCCATGAGCATAAAGGCTCCGTTGTGATGGAAATCGTCGCCCATAAACCAATCGGTTACAGGTGCCTGCGGAGAAACGGCTTTTAAGGCAGGGTGATGACTAGCTGCAGCCATGGTGCTGTAAAAGCCCGGGTAAGAAATGCCGAAAACACCCACTTTGCCATTGTTGCCCGGCAAGTATTTTACCAGCCAGTCTATGGCATCGTAGGTATCGCTGGCTTCATCAGTTTCTTCTCCCTTTTTATTGGGGTTAAATGGTCGTACATCTTCAAACTGGCCTTCGCTCATGAAGCGGCCACGCACATCCTGAAAAACAAGAATGTATTTTTTCATGGCATACAAGCCGTGGTTGGTGTTCCAGATGGCCCGAAACTTATCTACGCCATATGGGGCGCAACTATACGGTGTGCGGGTAAGCAAAATAGGGTGCCGCTCTGCTGAATCTTTGGGAATGTAAATAGCAGTGAACAGGCGAATGCCATCCCGCATGGGAATCATCTTTTCCTGCTTCACATAGTTGTTGGCAATAAAGGCAGAGTCAGCCATAAAAGGCTGGGCCCAAGCGTTAGCTGCAAGGCACAGCAGCAACAGTATCATGTAGTGTTTTCTCATATCGTGGTTAAGATAAAGCTGGATTAAATACCTGCCGCCGGTGCATAAAAAAAACCGGAACAAGTCCGGTTTTCTGACGTTCGTTATACAACATTCCAGTTGCCATGGTCCAGTTTTACCAGCCTTAATTCTTTGGCTTCAAACTGTTGGGCAAAAGGATGGTTGGCTTCAAAATAATCTTTTGCTTCTTGCAATTTTCCTTCCGGAATATCACGGGTTGCAATAGTTACATGTGGATTGAAGGGAGGCTTCATGCCAAAAATGATGGAAGGAAATTTTTCGGCAAACTCCTGCATACATTCTTGTTCCAACTGCAGCAAAGATTGGTTGGGTGCTACGTCTACAAACAACACACGGTCACCAAAATTACCATAGCCTGTAAGGTCGATGTTGAATGGCGCAATACCAATGTTGAATGTGGTTACAAAATCGAGCAGGTTTGGCATCAGGTCTTCTTCTGCTCTAAATGGGGGCACAATGGTAATATGTGCAGGCGATTTGCCAGCTGCCTTACAACCATAGCGTTGAAACATATGCTCTTTGTAGTCTCTCAGTTGGTTGTTTATATCTTCCGGGCAAATGATAGCCATGTAGAAAAGCGCAAATCCTTCGGGGAGCGGATTACGACGTGGACCATTATCATGCTGCGGGCCTCTTCTAAATCCGCCGCCACCTCCACGATTTCCATATCCACCACGGCCACCGCCGCCACCTCTGTTATTATCACGGCCATATCCACTGCCGCCGCCCCTGTTGCCTCTGTTATTGTTATACATGTCCTTTAGCTTACTCTGGTTACTTTAATTACGTTGGTTGGCAGGTGCAGGTCTACCGGTGTACTGCCGGTATTAATCACTACATCTCCATTTTTGATATAGCCACGCTGTTTTAAGATATCTATCTGATCGTTGATGATATCATCAAGACTTTCTTCTTCAGCATAGTAAAAAGCCCGTACACCCCAGCTCAGGCTGAGTTGTGGAACCAAGCTTTTTTCTTTTGTGAAAATAAACAGCTGCGCCTTTGGGCGATAGCTACTTAGCATAAATGCTGTGTAGCCACTTTGGGTCATTCCCAAGAGAGCATCGGCATTTACATCCAAGGCCATTTTACAAGCGTTGTAGCAAATGGCATCACTCAAAAATGATGGTGAATGCGGCTGCGGTTTCATCATTTCTTCACGGTCGTACTGATATGCCGTTGCTTCAATTTCTTTGATAATCTTGGTCATGGTTTCTACCACCAGCACAGGATGTTCGCCGGTAGCAGTTTCGCCGCTCAGCATTACCGCATCGGCGCCTTCTAATACAGCGTTTGCTACGTCGGTAATCTCGCTACGGTTTGGTTTTACACGGTCTATCATGCTTTCCATCATTTGTGTAGCCACAATAACGGGCTTAGCTCTGTGCATACACTTTCTGATGAGATCCTTCTGGATCATTGGTACTTTTTCAACCGGCATTTCTACACCCAAATCGCCACGGGCAATCATGATAGCATCACTTTCTAAAATGATGTCACGGATATTGGTGATGGCTTCTGGCTTTTCAATTTTGGCAATGATTTTGGTCTTGCTTTTTTTCTCGTCGAGTTTGCTGCGTAAAATCACCAGGTCTTTTACACTGCGTACAAACGACAGCGCCACCCAATCAAGTTGTTGCTCAATAATGAACTCGAGGTCAGCCAAATCTTTATCTGTAAGTGCAGGCAAAGAAATTTTGGTATCGGGCAGGTTGATGCCTTTTTTGCTGGAGAGTACACCACCAATGGTTACTTCCACTTTTACATCGCCATTGCGTTCAATGCCTTTTACAATTACTTCAAGCTTACCATCGTCTATCATGATTTTGTTGCCGATGCTTACATCGCCAGCAAGGTTGGGGTAGCTCACATAAATCTTCTCCATTGTACCTACGCATTTTTCGTTGGTAAATGTGAGCAGGTCACCCGGTTTGATGGGCAACGCATTGTTTTCAATTTCACCTACACGCAGCTTTGGTCCTTGCAAATCGCCGAGGATGGCAATTTCGAAAGGCTGCTCACTGTTGATGCGGCGAATGTTGTCGATGATTTCTTTTTTGTCTTCGTGGCTGCCATGCGAAAAGTTGAGTCTGAAAACATTTACACCGGCCTGAGCCAGGCGCAGCATGGTTTCGTAACTGTTAGAAGCCGGGCCTACGGTGGCTACAATCTTCGTTCGCTTGGTACTATGCTCAATACCTATTTGTTTGTCTTTGCCGGTATAGGCATATTTCTCACTGTGTCTGCTCATTTGATTCGTTGGAATTTATTAGCACTGATGGTTAAAATCGACGTTGATGATTTGCTTAGGTGGCAAGAATTTTTGTAATTCTCAGCCACTCTTTATTGAACCGTTCTTTTGCTTTCACGGCATTGTCGAGCGGAAGATAATGCATCCTGTTGTTTACAATACCAACCATGACATTGTTGCGGCCTTCCATGAGACTTTCCACTGCGTGGTAGCCCATGCGGCTGGCTATTAAACGGTCGAGGCAGGTAGGAGAACCGCCCCGCTGAATATGCCCCAATATACATACCCGGACATCGGCATTTGGCAGGCGTTGTTTCACCAGCCTTCCTACTTCATCGCCGCCGCCTGTGTCGTCTCCTTCAGCCACCACAATCAGGTTTACGAGTTTACGCCGCTTTTCTTTTTCTGTAAGTCCGGCAATAATTTCTTCGAGGTTGGTTTTTGTTTCCGGAATGAGAATATGCTCTGCACCTGTGGCAATGCCGCTGTGCAAAGCAATGTAGCCAGCATCGCGGCCCATTACCTCTACAATAAATAAACGGTCGTGAGCATCTGCTGTATCACGAATTTTATCAATGGCCCGAACGGCGGTGTTTACAGCTGTATCAAAACCAATGGTAAAATCAGTACCGGCCATGTCTTTATCAATTGTACCAGGGATGCCAATGCAAGGAATATCAAATTCGTTGCTGAAAATTTGTGCACCGCGGAAACTACCATCGCCGCCTATAATCACTAGTCCGTCTATGCCATGCTTACGCAAATTGTCGTAAGCAATTTTGCGGCCTTCGGGCGTCATAAATTCTTTACAACGGGCCGTTTTTAAAATGGTGCCGCCCCGCTGAATGATATTAGCCACACTGCGGCTATTCATGGGTTCGATATCATCTTCCAGCATGCCGGCGTAGCCACGGTGAATGCCAAATACTTCAAGACCATAATGCAAACCGGTACGAACAACTGCCCGTATAGCGGCGTTCATTCCCGGGCTATCGCCACCGGAAGTAAGCACCCCGATTTTTGTAACTTTTTTATTCATAACTATTTCGATCGCTTGTGATAAATGTTTGCTTTGTGTAGCTTCTACACAAAGGCAGACAAAAATAGGATTTTGCCAGCTTAACGCCGGATAACCAAGGGGGCATGTGTAATGAAACTATGCACAATAGCTGAAAACTTAATGCGATTGGCTGCTTTGTGTGTACTGAACACCTTGCCGGTTATTTTTTGACATCGAAAATACAGCTTACAAGCGGGCAGGATAGGGGGCTACAAGCCCAAAACCTGTCGCATATTGTATATCCCTTTTTTGCCAGCCAAAAACTCCGCTGCCAAAACTGCGCCCAAAGCAAAGCCTTGTCGGTTGTGTGCCGTGTGTGTGATGGCAATATCATCCACCGCAGAGCGGTAAGTTATAGTGTGCGTACCGGGTGCAGGATCGATGCGCAGGCTTTCTATAGCCAACGCTTCCGGATTGCTGTCAGTATTGTTTACCCATCCCTTTTTTTCGGTATAGGTTTCCAGTACCTGCTCTGCCAAAGAAATAGCGGTGCCACTGGGTGCGTCCAACTTGGCGGTATGATGAATTTCAGTAAGACTAACATCGTATGATGTATGCGGATGCATGAGCTTGGCCAAGTAGCGGTTGAGTTCAAAAAAGAGATTGACGCCCAGGCTAAAATTGCTGGCATAAATCAAGCCAGCGTTACTACTTGTGCAAGCAGCTTCCACTTCTTGCTTGCGGGCCAGCCAGCCAGTGGACCCACACACTACCGGCGTGCCAGCTTCAAAGCAAGCCATCATGTTTTGAACCGCACTTTCCGGATTGGAAAATTCTATCGCTACATCTGCTTTTTGCAGGTTGGCACTGGTGAGGTCTGCTGCATTTTCTTTATCGATGATAAGCACTACTTCATGCTCTCTTTCTATCAAAATTTGCTCAATGGTTTTGCCCATTTTGCCATAACCGATGAGTGCTACCTTCATACGAATTGTGTTTTTATCTTGTAATTATGTGGCTGATTTTCGGCGTTTGGTGTTTGGGTTTTATCACCAAATGCACACCAGCCGAACGAAGTAACGGATTGTATTGCGGCGCAATCTTCAGGCTCAAGTCATCACTTACATCAAAATCTCTCAGGTTGGCAAACACCGTGGCATCTACCACGTTGAGGCCCCATGCTGCAATAAATGCAACCACACTATAGTCTACGTTTCTACGAAACTGGTCGCGGTAAAATTTGAGGGAGTTGGCTGATAATGCCTTGAAATTTTCGGGAATCAACTGGTCATTGGTTGGGTCGTTATCAGTTTTCAGGATGTACGCTTCCCGCAATGATTTGTACTGATTTCTGTTGTCGAAAAAAAGATAAGCAGGTATACCAATTGCGGCATACACAAAAGGTAGTTTCCAAGCCTGGCGGTTTGAAATTTGACCCCAACCAGGAAGAATGGCCGCACGGCGGGTAACGCTTCTGATTCGTTTTTTGCGTAGTGAATCGGCCAGTTTTGCAGAATCAATAACCGGAGGCGCAATGACAGCAGGTGCAGGTTGCAGGCTATCCGCCGATACTTTTACCGGTAGTTTTTTTTGCTGAGCTCTTGTGCCAAATGCACAAAAAAGCAACAGGAGCATCACTCCAAAGTGTTTATTGAACCTTAACGCCAACAAGGTCGAGGATTTTATTGAGCTCTTGCAGCGAATAATATTCAATGGTAATGGCTCCAACACCAGACTTAGCATGCTTCATCATCACTTTGGTTCCGAAATGAGAGGCTAAGTTATCTTCCAATCTTTTGTATGCCGGAGGCAGATTGTTTTTTGCAGCAGCTTTAACAGCGGGCTTGGCGTTTTTGTAAATATTGCGTACCAGTTCTTCTGTTTGTCTTACAGACAAGCCCTTGGCCGCTACTTCCTTAAAAATGAACAACTGCTTGTCTACTTCATCCACATTTACCAAGGCTCTTGCATGACCCATACTGATGACGCTGGTACGCACCGCCACTTGCAAATCGGGGGGGAGCTTCAACAGGCGAACATAGTTGGCCACGGTGCTCCGTTCTTTTCCCATGCGTTCGGCCACTTCTTCTTGCGTATAGTGCAGTTCATCCATCAGCCGCTTGTAACTCAGCGCAATTTCAATGGCGTTCAGGTCTTCACGCTGCAGGTTTTCCAACAGCGATAGTTCGAGCAGTTGCTTGTCGTTGCCTTCACGAACGTACACAGGCACATCGGTAAGGCCCGCAATTTTTGAAGCCCGAAAACGACGTTCACCGGCAATGAGGCGGTATTTATTGCCCACACCTGCAATTTTGGCTACGGTGAGGGGCTGAATGATATCGTGAATTTTGATACTGGCCGCCAACTCCTGCAGGGCCTGCTCATCAAAATCGCGGCGGGGCTGCTTGGGGTTTACTTCAATGTCTGCCAGAGGTATACGAGTAATGCCGGTGGACTTTTGCACCACTTCTTCCTTCAGATGGCCGTCTTTTGTTTTCAGGTCGGAATCGATATTGCTCAGCAGGCTGCGCAGGCCTTTGCCAATCATGGCTTTCTGATCTGTTTTACTCATGTTGTATACTCTTGGGGGACGGCAAAAGTACGGCCACAAAGGGTTTGTGCCGCTATAAAATATCCGGGCAAAAGACTAGAGAATGTAGCGGTCTTCTTCCGAAATTTTGGTCATGTTGTTTTTCTGCAACACTTCCTTGGCCAGGTTGAGGTAATTATTGGCTCCCTTGCTATCGGCATCGTACAAAATCACGGGCTTACCTACGCTGGGCGCTTCGCTCAGGCGGGTGTTGCGGTGAATGATGGTTTCGAAAACCAGCGATTCAAAGTGCCGGCGGACTTCGCTCACCACCTGATTGCACAGGCGCAGGCGGCCGTCGTACATCGTCATCAAAATGCCTTCAATTTCCAGCTGTGGATTGAGGCGGTTTTGTACAATTTTGATAGTATTGAGGAGCTTGCCCAAACCTTCGAGGGCAAAAAATTCTGTTTGAACGGGAATGGCGACTGAATCGGCAGCCACCAATGCATTTACCGTAATGAGGCCCAGCGAAGGAGAGCAGTCGATGACGATGAGGTCATACTTTTCCTGCAAGGGCTGCAGCAATTGCTTCAGCACATTTTCGCGGTTGGGGTGATTAATCATTTCAATTTCGGCACCCACCAGATCGATGTGAGAAGGAATAAGGTCGAGGTTAGGGATTTCAGTTTTGAGCACCACGTCGGCTGCAGGTACATTGTTTACCAAACAGTCGTACAGGCTCAGGTTGATGTTTTGCAAATCGAAGCCCACACCCGTGGTGCTGTTGGCCTGTGGGTCGGCATCTACCAACAATGTTCTGTATTCCAATACGGCCAGGCTGGCCGCCAGGTTAATGGCAGTAGTGGTTTTACCTACACCGCCTTTCTGATTCGCTATTCCGATCGTTCTTGCCATTGTAATCCGCCTCTTCCTTGCTTATTGCTGTTTGTTGATATTAGAGCTCAATTGTTTCGCCAATTGCTGGCAGGGTGAGTGTGATGTTTTTGCTAGCGAAAGCCTGTGTGGCTGCCGCTTTGTCTACCACAATGTAGCCAAAGGTATCGTAATGCACACCTACCACCTGCGTGGTTTTTACCCACTCAGCAGCAATAGCTGCATCACTAGCACCCATGGTGAAATTATCGCCGATGGGAAGCACAGCAAATTTGATTTTTCCCCATAGGGGTATCAACTGCATATCCATGGTGAGGGCCGTATCGCCACTGTAGTAAAAATCGCCTTCGGCGCTGTTGATGACAAAACCCATGGGATTGCCGCCATAGCTGCCATCGGGCAGGCTGCTGCTGTGGTGCGCCACTACGCATTTCACCGTTCCGAAATCAAACTGGCGTTGGCCGCCGGTGTTCATGGGGTGTACGTTATCATGGCCCTGTTGTTTCAGCCAGGCCATTAGTTCATAGGCACAAATAACGGTGGCATTGTTAGCCTTGGCTATTTCTACAGCGTCGGCCACATGGTCCTGATGGGCATGCGACAGCAAAATGTAGTCGGCCTTAATGGCAGCTACATCTACCGAAGCAGCCAGCTCATTGTAGCGGATAAACGGATCGAACAACAGTTTTTTGCCTGCTGTTTCAACCAAAAAGCATGAATGACCGTAGTAAGTGAGTTTCATTGCTAATTTTTTTACATTTTTCTGTATACCCAAATGAATTGCGCTGCAAATATGCAACTTGCGGCCTGCAATTATAACAGCAACCCACATTATGCGTAGCGCCAGCGGCTCTATTATTTTTTTACTCGTTCTATTACTGGTCAACTGGTATGTTTTCCAGGCTTTGAAAACCGTTTCTGTCAACTGGACCGGCCGTACCAGAATCATTGTATACAGTATCTACTGGCTCATTTGTGGCCTGGGCTTTGCCCTCATGGCCAGCCTGCCCTACGTACAGTTTGACACGTGGCCTAAAGCAGTTCGTACTTACTTGTTTGCCATTCCGGTGGGCTTTTTTCTGGCCCAACTGGTGAGCATTCCCTTCTTTTTGATGGATGATATCCGCCGGTTGTTTCAGTGGGGCGCCGGATTTTTTGTAGCTAAAAAAGCTGCCGGTATTGAAGCGGGTGAAGGCATCAGCCGCAGTGTGTTTTTGAGCTGGCTGGGCCTGGGCATTGGTGGCGGTTTGTTTGGTTCGCTGCTATATGGTTTCAAAAACAAATACAACTATCAGGTAAGAAAAATACAATTGGCGTATCCCAATCTGCCCAAGGCTTTTAAAGGGTTTAAGCTGGTGCACATCAGCGATATACACAGCGGTAGCTTTACCGATAAAGAAGCGGTGCTGCGGGGCGTTCAACTCATCAATGAGCAGGCTGCTGATGTGGTGCTGTTTACCGGCGATATGGTAAATGATCGGGCTACGGAAATGGAACCTTTCATGGATGTGTTTAGCCGGGTACAGGCCAAGCAGGGCGTGTACAGCACATTTGGCAACCACGACTATGGCGATTATGTACGTTGGAAAACAGATGAAGAAAAACTGGCCAACCAGGTTGCGCTGCGCAAAGTGCATGCCGAATTGGGCTGGCGCCTGCTGTGGGATGAACATGTGGTGCTTCAAAAAGATGACGCACAAATTGGGTTGATTGGTGTACAGAACATTAGCGGCAAAGGCAACTTTCACAGCTATGGCAGTTTGGCAAAAGCCATGAGCAACAAGCCCGATACATCTTTCAATATTCTCATGAGCCACGACCCCAGCCATTGGGATGCCGAAGTGGTGAAAGACCATCCGAACATTGACCTTACGTTAAGCGGCCATACCCATGGCATGCAGTTTGGGGTAGAAATTCCCGGCTTCCGGTGGAGCCCGGTGAAGTGGATGTACAAGCAATGGGCCGGCTTGTATGAAACAGGTACACAAAAGCTTTACGTAAACCGTGGCTTCGGTTTTATAGGCTACCCCGGCCGGGTGGGCATTTTGCCAGAAATAACTGTGATTGAGTTGGTGTAAACGGTTAAACTCAGCAGCATCTTTCAGGTCATAGCCCCATACCTTTATGCTGCTTTATGAATACACTTCGTACGCTTTTTGTGACAGGCATCATTGCTGTATGCCTTCTTTTTTCGCCTGCGGCAAAAGCCCAGCAAGACACTGCCATTGACTACGCTGCATTGGGTGTAGACACAACTGCACTGTATGATTCATTGCTCAATGAACTGCGGATGCTGGGGTTGGCAGGTGCATCCAAAAAAAGTTATTTCGATGTAAACGTGGGCATGGGCAATGGCACATTTGCGTTGCAAAATGCCAGCTTCGATGTAAGCACCAACCACATTTTTTACAATGCTGGTTTGGGGTATTACCACAAGTCGGGTTTGTCGGTATCTGCAGGGGCCAACTTTACCAATAGCAATGGTTCGCTAAGTGTGTATCAGCAGTACATATCGCCGGCATTTGATTTCAGAAATAAAAAAGTAGCAGCCGGCATTTCTTATTTCCACTACTTCAATAAAAAGGATGCAGATTTTTACATTTCACCATTGGTAAATGAATTGTATGCCTACACTGTATTGAAGAAGTCGTGGCTGCAACCCAAGCTGGCATTGGATTATGCCTGGGGCCAGTACGATGAATTGGAAGGGTTGAAATTTATTGACACGGTTCGGTATCGTCGGTTTGCACCCATTGTACGCTACCTCAGCCGGCAGCAGCGTATTGCCAACGTGAGTGATTTCAGCATTATGTTCAGCGTACGGCACGACTTCATTCATACTTCCGAAAAGCATCCGAAATTATTTTTCCGCTATACGCCCAGCTTGCTGGTATTGGGCGGCACAGCTACTTATGGTTCCAATACGCCGCTCAATTCATTGAACGGCCCACGCATGACTAACCTTACCAATGTGCAGTATTTCCAAAGCTTATATGGCGATGCGTTTACACCGCCATCTACCAGTTTTGCGTTGCAAAATTTCAACATCACCAATGCAGCCATGTTAGGTGTGGGCGCCTTTTACCTACAGGGCCAGCTTACGTTGTCGTATATTATTCCTAAGGCGCAAAGCCGTTGGAATACATTCTTTAACCTCACCACTGGTGTAAGTTTTTAACGGCTTGCTGTAGCAGTCGGTGTATCATTTTTCATCACCCATTCGTTATGATAAAAAATCATCTCTCTATGCGAGTTATTGGCACACTATGTTTTCTGCTGTTCTTGTCTGCTACATCCTTTGCGCAGTTCATAAAAATTGGCCCAAAGGCTGGCGCCAATCTGGTGAAAATGGAAGGCAAATCTTTCAAGGAAAGTTTTCAGCTGGGCTATTTTGCCGGAGCATTTGCCGAAGTAAAACTTGGCAAGAAATTTTACTTGCAACCAGAAGTGTTGTTTACCGAAACCAACCTGAGCACCAGCAGCAATTTCTACGACATTTACCAAAACCTGCTGATACCAGATACGCTGACCAGCATTAAGCTGCAGGCTTTGACCATACCCGTAACACTCAACTGGCGGGTGGCCAATATCCTCTCGTTTTCGGCAGGGCCGCAGTTCAGCATCAATATGAAAAAAGGTGAGGGGCTGTTCAACAATGCCAAATCTGCTTTCAGCGATGGCGATATTGCTTTTGTAGCTGGCGCCAATGTGATGCTGAGCAAACTGCGGGTAAGTGCCCGCTATGGCTGGGGCATCAAAGAAATGAACAATGTAGACGGCCAAGATCCGTGGAAGCAACAAACCATTCAGTTGGGTGTCGGCTTCGTCTTCTAACCTGTCATATATTCCACTGCTCAAGGGGTCAATTGCGCCATATCGGCAAGGTTGGCCCCTTTGGCATTAATATTGGTCCATTCTTTCTCCTGCACGTTGTGTAGTAATTTGACAATCGTTTCAAGCAAAATATATGAGTAGATCGCAGCAGCCTTTTTTTATGAATAGTGAGGACGATGTAGACTTCATGCCCATCATTCCCATTACGGAAGGAGAGCAGGAAGAAGACAAAAGCATAGTATATCCTGATGTTGTGCCGGTGCTGCCTTTGCGCAATACCGTATTGTTTCCCGGCGTAGTGATACCCATTACCGTGGGCCGCGATAAAAGCATCAAGGCAGTAAACGATGCATACAAAGGCGACAAACTGATTGCCGTTTTGGCGCAAAAAGACAGCAGCGTAGAAGAGCCGTCGCCGGAAGATTTGGTGGAGATTGGCACAGTGGCCAAAATCATCAAACTCATCAAAATGCCCGATGGCGGCACTACGGTGATTTTGCAGGGTAAGCGCCGATTTCGGTTGCTGAACATTTTGGAGCAAGACCCGTATTTCAAAGCTAGTGTAGAATACCTGCAGGAAACGGAGCAACCGAAGGATCAGAATTTTGATGCATTGGTGAGCAACATTAAAGAACTGGCTACGCAAATCATTCAGCTCTCGCCCAACATTCCCAGCGAAGCGGCCATCATTCTCAAAAACATTGAGAACCCATCTTTCCTCATCCACTTTGTGGCCGGAAATATGAATACCGATGTAAAAGAGAAGCAGCAAATTTTGGAGCTGAACGACATTGATAAACGTGCCGAAGAACTGAACCGCCTGCTGCACCGGGAACTCCAATTTGCGCAGCTGAAAGATCAGGTAACGAATAAAACCCGCACCGAAATAGACAAGCAGCAGCGGGAGTATTTTTTGCAGCAGCAACTCAAGAGCATCAAAGAAGAGTTGGGTACCGATAATGTAGCCGAGGTAAACCAAATGCGCCAGAAAGCAGAAGGCAAAAAATGGCCGGCTGCTGCCAAACAAGCATTTAGCACGGGCATTGAAAAACTCGAACGCATGCACCCCAGCACACCTGATTACAGCGTGGTGTACAACCACCTCGATTTGATGCTGGACCTGCCTTGGGATGAAACCACCGAAGACAATTACGACCTGAAAAATGCCAAGAAAGTACTGGATGCCGATCATTATGGCATGCACAAAATCAAGGAGCGTATTTTAGAATATCTGGCCGTACTGAAATTGAAGGGCGATATGAAAAGTCCCATCCTGTGTTTCGTTGGTCCTCCGGGTATTGGTAAAACTTCGTTGGGCCGCAGCATTGCCCATGCTATTGGTCGCAAGTATGTTCGCCTGAGCCTCGGTGGTTTGCACGATGAAAGTGAAATTCGTGGTCACCGCAAAACCTATATTGGTGCTATGCCGGGCCGCATTTTGCAAAACCTGCGTAAGGTAAAAACCAGCAATCCGGTGATGATATTGGACGAGATTGACAAAGTGGGCAACGACCATCGCGGCGATCCTTCCAGCGCCCTGCTCGAAGTGCTCGACCCTGAGCAAAACAATACATTTTACGATAACTATCTGGAGCTGGAATACGATCTGAGCAAGGTGTTGTTTATAGCAACGGCCAACAGCTTACAGAGCATTCAGCCGGCACTCCGCGACCGATTGGAAATCATCGATCTTTCTGGCTACGCCATTGAAGAGAAAGTGGAAATAGCGAAGCGTCACCTCATTCCCAAACAACAGGAAGCACATGGCTTGGCCAAGCAAAACCTGAAGATTGCCGATCCGGTGATTGAAAAAATTGTAGAGTCGTACACCCGTGAAAGCGGGGTGCGGGAGCTCGACAGACAAGTGGCGTCTGTGATGCGGTACAAGGCCCGAGAGTTTGCCACCAATGGTAAAATGAAAACACAGGTGTTGGCAAAAGATGTAGAGAAGATTTTGGGTGTGCCCCGCTACAGCAATGATATGTACAAAACCGTGAACCAACCCGGCGTAGCGGTAGGTTTGGCATGGACCTATGTTGGTGGAGACATTTTGTTTATTGAAGCACTGCTTAGCGAAGGCAAAGGAGAATTGAAACTCACCGGCAACCTGGGCAATGTGATGAAAGAAAGCGCCAGCACTGCATTGACGTATTTGCAAGCCAATGCCAAAAAGATTGGTGTTGATGCGGAGCTATTCAACAAGCGTAGCATACACATACACGTGCCCGAAGGTGCTGTACCTAAAGATGGCCCAAGTGCTGGTGTCACCATGCTTACAGCACTTACATCTGTGTTTACAGGCCGCAGGGTAAAACCCTACCTGGCCATGACAGGTGAAATTACTTTGCGTGGACAGGTGCTGCCCGTGGGTGGTATCAAAGAAAAAATATTGGCCGCTAAAAGAGCCGGTTTGAAAGAAGTGATTTTGTGCTGGCAAAATGAAAAGGATGTAAAGGAAATTGATCCTTCATTTATTGGCGGTATGACCTTTCACTATGTTAAAACAATGCAACAAGTGCTCGATTTGGCATTGGTATAAAACATAGTTATAAAAATCTATAAGTTCACTCAACAAAAAGAAATCATGCCCTGTTAATATTGCTGACACGAAATTTTCATGTTGGTTGTTTTAAGGGTTAAAAAAATCCTCCTGTTCTCAGGAGGATTTTTTTTATGCCAATAAAGCTGCTACCCGCTGCACATTTTTCTCTTCAAACCATCGGATAGGAGTGAGCATCCAACCAGCTACCGCACCGGGTTTGGCTATCTTTTGAGAAATGCTCAATACTGTTGCATCTATTTGAAGAATGTAGGCTGCACGTTCTGGCTCAGGCATCAGCGCCAGCGCCACTGCATTGGCCCAGGCAGCTTGCCGGGCTTTTTCAATACTAAAATTGAGCACGGCTTTTTCTTTGCCCTCACTTATGCGGCTGAGCAGTTTCATGGGCCAGCAAATGGCTTCGAGTTTGCGCTGCACTTCTACCGCCAGCGTTGCAATCTGGCTGTTTATTGTATCGAAATCTTTTTGCAATTGCCAAATGGTATTGCCGGGTGCAGTGAGTGCCGCAGCAATGGCGAGATCGAGATTGATGTGCGTATTGATGCCCATCAGCAAATGCTGAATGACCGTATAAGGCTGTTGTGTACTATCAAACACATGCCGCCAGCTTTGGGTAAGTGTACAACGTTGTTGGTATTGATGCCACGCATCAATGTAGCGCTGTGCAAAAAATACATCCAGCTTTTCCATGCGGGCAGCATCTTCAAATACTTGTTGCTGAATACCCTGTTGTACGGCCACCGTCATTTGCCGGTAAAGGCTGGCAAAATAAGCCTGGCGAGAAGATTGGGCTACGCTGTGTGCAATAATGTGATCGAGTTGGGCGATGACTTCGGCGATGGTTTGCATGCCTTAAAGATAGCCGCCGCCTGTATTTATTGCAACTGCCGTTTGTATAACTGCACGGTATTTTCCAAACCCAAATACAACGCATCGCAGATGAGGGCATGACCAATCGAAACCTCATCGAGCATGGGAATGTGTTGTTTCAAAAAAGCCAGGTTGTGCATGTCCAAATCATGACCGGCATTCAATCCCAAACCCAGTTGATGCGCCAGATTTGCTGCCTGCACGTAAGGCGCAACAGCTTCCTCTTTTTTGCCTTCGGCGTAGAGGCGGGCATAACTTTCGGTATACAGTTCAATGCGGTTGGTGCCAGTAGCAGCAGCGCCTTCTACCATGGCTTCTACAGGGTCTACAAAAATGGATACCCGGATTCCCGCTGATTGAAAACGGCCAATGATATCTACCAGATAATCTTTGTGGGCAATGGTGTCCCAGCCATGATCGCTGGTGAGCTGGCCATCGGCATCGGGCACCAGTGTTACCTGATGCGGTTTTACTTCCAGCACCAGGTCTACAAATTTTTGTTCTCTGGGGTTGCCTTCAATGTTGAATTCTGTGGTTACGATTTGTTTCAGGGCCCGCACATCGGCATAGCGAATGTGGCGTTCGTCGGGGCGGGGATGCACCGTGATGCCTTCAGCACCAAAACGTTCAATGTCTTTCGCTGTTTGAATGACGTCGGGATTATTGCCACCACGGCTGTTGCGGAGTGTGGCAATCTTATTGATGTTGACAGATAACTTGGTCATAGCAGGTTTTTGCTGGGCGGCAAATGTACAAAAACCAACAGGGCCGTGGTGTTCTGCGCCGTCAAGCATTTATATCAACTCGGGCAGAAAAAAAACTTTTGATGTTTCTGTAACATTTAAAAAAGGCAGTCGTCACACTTCCAACATTCACACACGGCAGCTGCTGCAATACCCTGCTCACTGCTGTTTTAACCATCATTCAAAACATCATTTGAGTATGAAAAAATTACACCTGCTGCTGTTGACAGTAGTAACCCTGAGTACCGGCGTAGCACTGGCCCAATGGAAACGCATAAGCGGTAACGGAAACGTAGTTACGCAAACCCGTGAAACGGGTGAATTCAGTGAAATTGTTGTATCGGGCAGCATGCAGGTAGAAGTAACTGCAGCAACTGGTATTGGCGTACAAGTACAGGCCGAAGACAATTTGCAGGAATACATTATTACCGAAGTAAAAGGCAATCGCCTACAGGTAAAATTCAAAAGCAATGTATCTGTCAATAGCCACAAGGCAATAAAAGTATTGGTGCGGATGCCTAAGTTGAACGCCGCCAGTATTGCCGGAAGCGGTAGCATCCGCAGCAGCAATCAGCTCAACAGCAATGGCAATTTTGCAGCTACTATTTCGGGCAGCGGTAGTGTAGATGTGCAAACATCTGCCAGCAAAGTGGCTGCCACCATTGCTGGAAGTGGCAATATAGTACTGGCAGGCAAAACCGATGATTTGCATGTGGTGATTTCTGGTAGCGGCAGCTTCAAGGGGTATCAACTTTCAGCCAACGAAGCTTCTGTGCAAATATCCGGCAGCGGCGATGTGCAAGCTTACGCCAGCAACAAACTGGATGCGGCCATCAGCGGCAGTGGCAGCGTGTATTACAAAGGCAACGCCAGCATTTCTGTAAAAACTTCGGGCAGCGGCAAAGTGCGTAAAGCCGATTAAAATTCTTTCACTCAGCCACACACAAACACATCAGCACACACCAGTTATTTCATTAGTGTAGTTTAGCAACAAAGGGAGCAGGTTTATACCGTGCTCCCTTTGTTGTTGTAAAAAATATTTTCGGCTGCTAAAATTGATTTCGCCACATCATGCTTTCAATGGGCTTGTTGGGTTGGCCGCTGTATTTGGCATTCGCTTTTTGGTTGTACTTCACTTCAATTTCGCCATCTACCGGAAAATAAATGAGCTGACCAATGGGCATGCCCTTGTAAATTTTCACGGGTTGTTTTACCGAAATTTCCAAAGTCCAGTTGCCGCAAAAGCCTACATCACCTTTGCCCGCAGTGGCATGAATGTCGATACCGAGGCGGCCCGTGCTGCTCTTACCTTCCAAAAAAGGAACATGCGCATGTGTTTCGGTATACTCCAATGTTACACCCAGGTAAAACACATGGGGGTACAATACAAAACCATCATCCGGAATATCGAAATATTCAATCTCGTTGTGTTGCTTGGCATCCAGCAGATGATTTTTATAGGTAGCCAGCGTAGCGCCGAGGTGTACATCGTAGCTGTTGCTACCAAGGCAGTGCCGGTCGTAAGGCTCAATTTTAATGGTGCCTTTGTCTATTTCTTCCAATATCCTTTTGTCGCTCAGTATCATGTGTTGTAACTTTATAGGCGTTCCGCAAATTGCGGATTGCCCCTTGTTTTATGCCGCTTTTTTATACACAAACTATCGACGAATTTACCCGCCTGGGTGTTTGGAAAATTACTGAGCCGGAAGACTATTTCCTGGAATTTGTGCCCGTTAGCCGCCAGATTACACATCCGCAAAAACGCTTGCAACACCTGGCTGGCCGTTTTTTGTTGCAGCATTTGTTTCCCGATTTTCCGCTGTCGCTCATTCAAGTGGCCAGTACCAAAAAACCTTTTCTGCCGCAGGAGTCGCACCACTTCAGTATTTCGCATTGTGGCAACTATGCAGCGGCCATTGTGAGCACAGTAGACAGGGTAGGGATTGATATAGAAATTCCGACGGACAGGTTACTACACCTGATGCCGAAATATTTGCATACCACCGAACGCATGTTGGCAGAGCCGCATGCCCTCGATCAATTGGTGCATGTGGCCACCATTTTGTGGAGTGCCAAAGAGGCCATGTTTAAATGGTACGGCCATGGCGAAGTAGATTTTAAACAACACCTGCGCATACACGAACTCAATTTTGACATGCCCGATAGCGGACATATCAACGCTGCATTTATGAAGTTTGATGAACAGCCATTGCAGTTGCCTTTTAAATGCTGGCCAAATTTGGTGCTTAGTTGGCTGGCGGTATAGCTTCCTGTTTATTGCTGATGCGGCTAAATACTTTTTCGTTGAAGTAATCTACAGGCCGAACCCATTTTTTTAATTTGGGCCCAACGGGCAAACGGTAGTTGAACGTGAGGCGCAGCAAACCTGATGTTTGGCGATAGCGAAAATCTTGTACCGGTGCATTCAATTGATTATTAATCCAGGTAATGGCAGCCGTCCATTGTGGGCGATTGATGCCTGCGGCAAAACGATACGCAAAATCGGGCCTTACCGTTACGCTGTTTTGATTGCCAAAAGGCGTACTTGATTTTGTAAAATTCAAATCGAGATAGCCGCTGGCATTGGCATGTACGAATACATTGCGAAACAACACCAATGTGTATGCGTAACCCAATGATGGACCAAATTCAATATGCCGGATTCGGTTGAGTGCCGGCAATCCTGCATACAACGGATCAGTGGGTGCAAAACTGCTGTCTGCAGAAATGATGCTGTAGTTGGCTTCGAAGCCTGCGGTAAGGCTGCCTGCAGATTTTAGCTGGCGTTCGCTTTGCAACATAGCAGCTCTGTACGAAAATTTGCGCCAATTGAAAATGTGCTCGTACTGTCCACCAATTTGTGAAATGCCCATGTCGGGTCGAACGTAATATTTACCGGGAGTTGATGTGGCAGATTGCAGGTAAAAACCTTTATAAAATTGCCCATAAAAATCTATTACACTTCTTCTTCCATAGCTGTGCGATTGCAAATCGAGGTAGCGGGTTTTGCCTCTATCATTTTGAAACTGATTGATAAATTTAAAACCATAAGCCAGGTTGAGTGTAAGCCACTGATAAGTAGCGCCAACGCCCATGGTGATGGGGGTGTTGGGTCGGTAAGCAATGAGTTGTTGTTTGTTGGCGGCAGGAATAAAATCGGGAGTGATAAACTTATTGCTGAAATAAAACCGGCCAGTAAAATACCCATCGAATGTTTTGAAAAAACTAGTGTCGTGTACATTAACCGGCAAACTGTCGTGTTGTGCGAAAGATGTAGAAACAGCAAACAGTAGCAATAGCACTGTTATGTATTGATGCAGCATGCCAGTGGTTACTTTACATCGCTGCGCAACATTCATCCGTCTTTTGTTAAGCTGCATCATCGCCATCCTCCAGCAGGTTCAATTCAAAATCCTGACCGGCTATACCTTCAATTGAACCCTTGAAATGCGACATGTTGAGCATTACTTTTTCCAGTTGTTTTTCACGGGCCTTCCACAGTTTTTCCATGGCATCTCTTTCACGTACTATAGATTGACGCATGGATAGAAAACCTTCGCGGATAGCCCGCCACTGTTCGCCAAATTCGTTGC
>JADLHL010000003.1 GCA_020848815.1 Chitinophagaceae bacterium
AAGAAGATGATTTGATGACAAAGCCAATTGCCGGCAATGATTATTTGTATCGCATCAACTGCGGCGGACCCAATTACACAGATGTGCATGGAAATACATGGCTTTCTGATAAAAGGTTGGCTACCTCTTGGTCAATTGATTTTCCTGAAGTGCCAGCAGTGTATGCCAGTCAGCGCAGAGTTTTTACAGCCATACGCAACACCAATGATGACAAGCTGTTTCAAACATTTCGGTATGGTAAAAACAAACTGCAATATGAGCTGGAAGTACCTGCAGGTGAATACACGATAGAGTTGTTTTTTACTGAACCGTGGCTGGATGTTGGTGGCGGCATCAACGCAACGGGTATGCGTTTGTTTGATGTAGCCATTAATGGAAAAACCATAGCAGATGATTTGGATATCTGGAAAGCAGTTGGTACCAACGCTGCGTATAAAAAAACGGTACAAGCCAAGGCATCGAATGGAAAGTTGGTGATTAGTTTTCCTGAGAGTAAAGCAGGACAGGCGTTGATTGCTGCTTTTTCTATTTCCAAAAAAGCTGTTCGGAAAACACCGCAGCAGCGCATTCCATGGCAAATTGCAGATCCTGCTCAGGGTGAATGGAGCAAACAAACCTGGTTGGATATTGGCGATCAACAATTCGCTCAGTCGGGCATTACTTTTCATGCGTTGCCTCCTCAATTGTTTGGCGCCGATTGGATACAATTTCAAGCAGCCAATTCATCAGCTACTGCTTTTTATGATGCAATAGAAGATGTTGATTTTTTTGTGGGTATTGACAGCACAACTTCATTGCCAGCAGATTGGAAAGGCTTTGAAGACCTGCACAGTTTTGTAGTAACAGATGAGCAAGGAGGAAAGTATTACAAACTCTATCGGAAAAAATTGGCCGCAAATGATCAGGTACAAAATATTCCATCCCATTATTTCATCGCCAGCCAGCCTGTCAATAAAATGCAACCGGCCTATGACTTAAAACCGGTTACACAATACAAAACCAACGTTGCCATTGCTGATGCAAACAGCCAGAAACAAATGGTCAATGGCAGAGAATGTGTAGTGCCTTCAAGCGATGCGCCAGTAAGTATTGCATGGCCCGTACAAACCGGTGTGGGCGATAGGTATTCTTTTACCATGAAATATTTTTGGGATAAACCACCCGTGCAAGGACGCTTGTTGCTATTGGATGCAGGTGGCAACAGGATGATGGACGAACCTGTGTCTTTTACATTTACCCGTAACGGAAAATGGAACCAGTTTACCGTGAATACAGCTTCTCAAATAAATGCAGGAAACTACCAAGTAGTGCTGCAAATTGAAGCGGCAAAAGGATTGGCCATTTCCGGGATTGATGTTCAATAATTGCTGTTATACACAACGAAGATGATACAACGCAGCCTGCTCTTACTCACAACTGTTTTAATGACTGTGCTCACTTCGGCACGATCATTACGGGTGGGTTATCTGCGTTGCGAAGCAAGAGAAAATCCATTGGGTGTATCAACAAAACGGCCCATGCTCAGCTGGGAATTATACAGTGCTCAACAGTCTGTGGTGCAAACAGCTTTTCAAATTGTAGTAGCCGATGATTCGCTACTCTTGAAAAGAAATGTTGGCAACGTGTGGGATTCGAAAAAGCGGTTGTCTTCAGCTTCTATTCAGGTGCCATACAACGGCAAGGCATTGCAGGCTGCCAAAAAATATTATTGGAAAATTAGAGCCTGGGATAATAAAGGCAATGTGTCTGCATGGAGTGAAATCGCTTTGTGGCAAATGGGTTTGATGGAACCTAAAGATTGGGCAGGTGCCAAATGGATTGCTTATGAGAATCTGCCAGATTCTTTGCGCATTGTGCCTGCTGCTCATGGCAACGGCGACAAGGCCTGGGGTAAAAGAGCCAATGTGTTGCCTTTGTTGCGCACCCAATTTGCAGCATCCAAAAAAGTGAAGCAAGCAACTGCTTTCATCTGTGGCCTCGGTCAGTTTGAGCTGTACATCAACGGGCAAAAAACCGGTGATCATTTTTTAGATCCAGGTTGGACCAAATACAACAAGCAGGCACAGTATGTCACTTTTGATGTTACTAAACAATTGCATGTTGGGAATAACGCCATTGGAGTTATGCTGGGTAATGGGTTCTATTATATACCCGGCGAACGATACCGTAAAATGACCGGTGCCTACGGTTATCCAAAAATGATTTTCCGCTTATTGATTGAATATACTGATGGCAGCATACAGCAGGTTGTGAGTGATGAACAATGGAAAACGGCACCGTCGCCCATTACATACAGTAGCTTGTATGGCGGCGAAAATTATGATGCCCGTTTAGAGCACAAGGGCTGGCATACGCCGGCTTTCAACGATGCACAATGGAGGCCTGCCGTTGTAGCTACGCCGCACCATTTGCAATCGCAGCTGGCCGAACCTGTGAAAGTGATGCAGTCTTTTGAAGCAATGACTGTGCGGCAATTACAGCACAATGTTTGGCTGTATGATTTCGGACAAAACATGTCGGGTATACCTGCAATAACGGTACGTGGCAATAGGGGCGATACCATCAAGCTGACGCCAGCAGAATTGCTTACAGATGATGGTCGTGCTAATCAAAAAGCTACCGGTGCTTCCAGTTATTATCTGTATGTATTAAGTGGCGATAGCGTTGAACAATGGCAACCAAAATTTACCTACTACGGATTTAGGTATGTGCAAGTGGAATTGTTGCCAGCTTCATCATCAAACCATACAGCCCAACTATTGCAGGTGCAGGCTTTGCATACCCGAAACAGTGCAGCAGCTGTAGGTGCATTTCAAAATTCTGATACATTGTTCAACCTAACCAATCACCTGATACAATGGGCCATCAACAGCAACATGCAAAGTGTGTTTACCGATTGTCCGCACCGGGAAAGATTGGGTTGGCAAGAGCAGTTGCACCTGATGGGCAATGCACTGCAATACAACTATGATATTCATGCATTGGGTAAAAAAATAACAGCAGATATACGGGCGGAGCAAAATGCCAATGGTCTGGTTCCCTCTACCATTCCTGAGTACACCGAAATGCATTTTGCCAACGGCTATTTCCGCGACTCACCGGAGTGGGGCAGCAATGCCATTCTGATGCCGTGGAACCTGTACCAGTGGTATGGCGATAAACAAGAGTTGCTAACGAACTATGCCACTATGCAGCGGTACATGCAATACCTGCACAGCAAGGATAGCAGTCATTTGCTCATGTATGGTTTGAGTGATTGGTATGATTTGGGGCCTGAGCGGCCGGGCTTTTGCCAGCTCACTCCCATGGGGCTTACCGCCACTGCTTATTACTACCACAATCTTCGGGTGATGCAACAAACTGCTACGCTGTTGGGTAAAAGTGCAGATGCACTTCACTACAGCAAATGGGCAGATTCAGTAAGTGTTGCGTTCAATCGTCAGTATTTCAACGACACAACAAATCAATACGGTACAGGTAGCCAAACATCCAATGCAGTGGCATTAAGTATGGGAATGGTGGCAGAGAAAAATATAGCCGCGGTATTGGCTAATCTTATTCAATCCATTGAGCAGAATGATTACCGTTTGACTGCAGGCGATATCGGATTTCATCACCTGCTAAAAGTACTGAGCGAAGCTGGACGAAGTGATGTTATTTTTCGGATGAACAACCGCAGTGATGTACCAGGTTACGGTTACCAACTGGCAAAAGGTGCAACGGCTTTAACCGAATCGTGGCAAGGTTCTCCCATTGTGAGCAACAATCATTTTATGCTCGGGCATCTCATGGAATGGTTCTATGCATCGCTGGCAGGCATTCAGGCTTCTCCCGGTGCAGTGGCATTTAAGCAGCTGCGCATACAGCCGCAAGTTGTAGGCGATGTAACAGAAGCTGCAGCCCGTTTTCGTTCGCCCTATGGCTGGGTTAGTTCATCTTGGAAAAAGACTGGTACTCAATTTGCCTTGCAGGTACACATACCTGTCAACAGCACTGCTACTGTTTATTTACCGGCAGGTAGCCATAGCTTAATATACATGAATCAACAGCCAGTAAAAGCCAATGTACAGAACGGTTTTGCACAAATGGCCATTGGTTCTGGGGAATATATTTTTACTGTTGTCAATCAATAATCTATCTCAATCATTTGCACATGAATTTTTTAATATGCCAGCAACCCGGACAGTTTGAATATGCACAGCAAAACAAACCTGTATTGCAGCGGGGGCATGCCATTTTGAAAGTAAAACGCATAGGTATTTGTGGTACTGATTTGCATGCTTTCGAAGGTACGCAGCCATACTTCCAGTATCCACGGGTATTGGGCCACGAGTTGGGTTGCGAAGTAGTAGAAGTAGATCCGTCATCGGGCTTTGTACCCGGCGATAAGGTAACGCTGGTGCCATACTTTGCTTGTGGTGAGTGTGTAGCCTGCCGCAATGAGTTGCCCAATTGTTGTGCTGCCATTCAGGTTTTTGGTGTACATGTAGATGGAGGCATGAAAGAATTTATTTCCGTGCCTACAAAAGCATTGCTGAAAGCTAACGACATGAGCTTTGATGAGCTGGCTTTGGTAGAGCCATTGGCCATAGGTGCACACGGCATACGCAGGGCCGGTGTACAGCAAGGCGAATTTGTATTGGTGATTGGTGCCGGCCCCATTGGCTTGGGTATTATGGAGTTTGCCCGCATTGCAGGTGGCAAAGTAATAGCCATGGATGTAAATACAACGAGGTTGGATTTCTGCAAGGATAAACTGGCTGTGAAACATACCATCAATGCGGCTACTGAAGATGTGCTGCAGCGATTGAAGGAAATTACCAATGGCGATATGCCCACTGTAGTGATTGATGCAACCGGCAATCAGAAAGCCATCAACGCCGCATTTTTATACATGGCACATGGGGCTCGATATGTATTGGTGGGTTTGCAAAAAGGCAATCTTGAAGTAGCGCATCCGGAGTTTCACAAAAGAGAAGCCACACTGATGAGTAGCCGCAACGCAACGCAGGAAGATTTTGACCATGTGATGCGCTGCATGCAGCAAAAACTGGTAGATCCTGCAACGTACATTACGCATCGGGTGGCATTTGCTGATGTAAAAGAGCAATTTGAATCGTGGCTCAATCCTGCCAATGGCGTTATCAAAGCCATGGTAGAACTGTCGTAATTTTCAACAGGTAAAAAGAAAGGCGTGATGCGTAAAGCAGCTTGGATATTGGGTTTGATGATGTGCTGTAGTTTGTTGTTGCAGGCTCAGGTTCGCCATGTGCAGTCTTTTAATAAAGGGTGGAAGTTTTACGCAGGTGATGATAGCCTGGCGAGCCAAACCATTTACAACGATAGTAAATGGCGTCCATTGCAATTGCCCCACGACTGGAGCATTGAAAGTCATTTCTCAGCCCGGTTTCCGGCAACTAACCAAGGTGGGGCTTTGCCCGGCGGTATTGGTTGGTATCGCAAAACATTTACCATGCCTGCATCTGCTTCCACCAAGCTTACCAGTATTCATTTTGATGGCGTTTACAAAAACAGTGAAGTGTGGATCAACGGCCATTGGTTGGGCAAAAGGCCAAACGGCTACGTCAATTTTTCGTACGACCTTACACCGTATTTGCAATACGGCAACACCAATGTAATAGCAGTGCGGGTAGATAATGCTGCACAGCCCGATTCTCGCTGGTACAGTGGTAGCGGCATTTACAGAGACGTACAATTAGTAACGACTAATAAAGTTTCGCTGGCCAATGAAGGGGGCGTGTTTGTGACCACACCTTTCGTAAGCGACGAGTATGCGCAGGTGAGCATTCAGTATGATATTCGAAATGCGGATAACGAAGGCGTATTGGTGAATGTGTATACTGATGTGCTGGATGCCAGCGGAAAAAAAATAGCCAGCAGTCAATCGCCCATGTTGCGCAAAGTGTATCAAGGCAAGCAGACGTATGCTGATGTGTTGCGTATCGCCAATCCTGCACGATGGTCGGTTGAACATCCGTATCTCTACAAAGCCGTTACTAAAATTGAAGTGAATGGGCAGTTGGTAGATGAGCATGTACATTCTTTGGGCATCCGCAGTTTTCGGTTTGATAGCGAAAAAGGTTTTTTTCTGAATGAACAACCACTCAAAATTCAAGGTGTTTGTCAGCACCACGATTTGGGTGTATTCGGCGCAGCTTTCAATAAAGCCGCAGCCATTCGCCAGTTGCGCATTCTAAAAGAGATGGGCGTAAATGCCATCCGTTTTTCGCACAACCCACCGGCCTCTACATTGCTCGACCTCTGTGACTCCTTGGGTTTTCTGGTTGTGGATGAAGCATTTGATATGTGGCGTAAAAAGAAAAACAAGTTCGATTATCATTTGCAGTTTAATGATTGGCATGAACAAGACCTGCGGGCCATGGTACTCCGCGACAGAAATCACCCGTCTGTATTTATGTGGAGCATTGGCAATGAAATACGGGAGCAGTTTGACAGTAGCGGCACCGTAATTGCCCGTCGCTTGAGTGCCATTTTAAAATCGCTTGACACTACACGGCCCGTCACCAGTGCCCTCACCGAAACATTTCTCGAGAAAAATTTCATCGCACAATCCAATGCGTTGGATGTGCTGAGCTTCAATTATAAGGAGTACGATTATCCGCATTTGCCCAAGCGTTTTCCCGGTGCTTCATTTATTGCCAGCGAAACCGCTTCTGCACTCAGTACCCGTGGGGTATATGTAGGTGCTGCCGATAGCATGCATGTATGGCCGCCTAATTTTAAAGAGCAGGAGAATTTTTCTGGAGGCTATGCCGACACTACCTGCAATGCCTACGACAATACCTACGCATACTGGGGAGCCACGCATGAAAAAGCCTGGTTGGCGGTAAAAAAATATCCGCATATCGCAGGCGGATTTGTGTGGAGTGGATTCGATTATCTCGGTGAACCATTGCCGTACAACTTTCCGGCCCGCAGCAGTTATTACGGCATTATTGATTTGGCAGGATTTCCCAAAGATGTGTACTATATGTACCAAAGTGAATGGACGAAGAAGCCTGTGCTACATGTGCTGCCACACTGGAACTGGAAAAAAGGAGATACTGTAGATGTGGTAGCTTATTACAGCCAGGCCGATGCAGTAGAACTTTTCTTGAATGGTCAATCACTGGGCAAAAAAAGTAAAACTGATAGCAGCCTGCATGTGCAGTGGCGGGTACCTTTTGCTCCAGGCACCATCAAAGCGATTGCTTGGAAAGATGGAAAAATTGTACAAGCCACCAGCACCAGCACCACGGGCAAGCCAGTGGCCATTCGCTTATTGGCGGATAGGAAAATAGTGCAGGCCAATGGGCAAGATGCCGCATTTATAGAAGTGCAGTTGGTAGATGCGCAGGGCCGTGTGGTACCCGATGCCGATGTAAGTATTTCTGCCACTGTAACCGGTGCCGCTACATTGGCAGGCACCGACAATGGTTTTCAGGCAGACACTGTTTCGCTGAAAAGCAACCAGCGCCGTACGTGGACGGGGAAAGCTTTGGTGGTGGTACAATCTGCGGAGCGGCAGGGAAATATCACCGTTACAGTAAAAGCCGCAGGTATCGCTACAGCTGTTATTACGCTTAAATGCCAGTAATGACGCCACATCTACGATACGGAAACGATTGCGTAAAAAGCAGGCGCTATAGGAAAATAGTACATCAACTTAGCAATACCGTACATTTTTAAGGGAAGAGGCAGAAGTACTTTTAGTGTGTTAAAAAAAGCAGTAAAAAGCCATCTGAAAATGTTCGATTTGCTGCAGTTGAATGTCCATGAAAGATTGTTTGCCTCCTATGATGATGAAGAAACGGCCAGCCCAAGTGCTGTCGGTATCAGCCAGCCGAAAGCAGCTGTTGCCCGCAGATGCAGTTCGTTTTATTCTCTTCTTTCTTGCAGCAATTTTTTTCTCTCTATTGTCTTTTGCACAGCAAGATGCCAACTACCTGAAAGTAATTACAGAGCGGTCAGCTAAAATCATCAACACATTAAGTGTGCAAGATTCAACGCACTACCATCAGGCATTGCAAACAGTAGTGTTGCAATATGCTGCTATCAATCAAATACACGAAGAAGCAAAAGCTGCTACTCAGCAAGCCAAAGCAAACGGTACGGATACGGCTGCATTGCGGATGCAACTGCAAGCCATTGAATTGAAAAAGAAAAATCTGTTGGCAGCAAAGCATCAGACATTTTTACAACAATTGCAAGCCGTGCTTACACTGGCACAAGTAGAGCAGGTAAAAGATGGCATGACCTACAACGTATTTCCGAATACGTATGCAGCTTACCTCGATATGATTCAGCAACTGACTACCGAGCAAAAAGCCAAGATTTATGATTGGCTGAAAGAGGCGAGGGAAGAAGCCATGGATGCAGAATCGTCTGACAAGAAACACGCTGTTTTTGGAAAATACAAAGGCCGTATCAATAACTATTTATCTGCCGAAGGATACGATTTGAAAAAAGAAACGGAAGCCTGGCAGCAACGGTTGAAAGCCAAAGCCAAATAACCAACACTGTATACAACGATTGAAAATGGAAACCCGTAAAATGCCATATATGAAGCACATGCTAAAACCAAAACTGCTAGCACTTAGCGTATTTATGATGATGGCGGTCAGCCTGTTTGCACAGGAAGTCATCGTCTCTGGTACTGTAACCGGTGCCGATAGCGGACAGCCACTTGAAGGTGTGTCTGTAAGAGTTAAAAATACCACTACCGGTACAGCTACCAACGACAAAGGTCAGTTCTCTATCAAGGCGCCTTCTTCAGAATCGGTGTTGTCCTTTACTTATGTAGGATATGCTGTGTATGAAATTAAAGCGGGTGCAAGTGGCAGCATTACAGTTAGTCTTACTAAAGCCAACAACCAATTAGATGAAGTAGTAGTGATTGGTTATGGTACTAAAAAGAAAGTGAATGTGATTGGTGCTGTAGCACATATCCGTTCAGAAGATATTCAGGATATTCCGGTGGGCAATATTGGCCAGGCACTCATCAACCGTTTGCCGGGTGTGGGTGTCAGTGTTGCTTCGGGCAAGCCTGGTGCCAGTGTCAACATCAACATTCGTGGTGCTTCTATTTTTGCAGGTGCCAGCCTGGTTGGTGCTACTGCCGATCCGTTGTTTGTAATCGACGGATTGATTGCCAGCAAAGAAGATTTTGATAACCTGGATGCCAGCTTAATTGAAGACATCAACTTTTTGAAAGATGCATCTGCCGCCATTTATGGTGCGGCAGGTGCAAAAGGCGTAGTACTGGTAACTACTAAAAAAGGCCGCCCCGGTAAACCCAAAATTTCTTATTCTGGTTATTTCGGTATTTCTGATGAAGCAGTGAAGCCTCAAATTATGAGTGCTTATGAACATGCGAAACTGCTGAACAACGGATACGAATTAACAGGCGCTCCTACAGCGCAGCGTTTTTCACAAGCCGATCTCGATTTTTTAGCTACCAACCCCTACAAAAGCTGGTACGATGAAATGTGGAAGGCTTCTTCACAAATGCGCCACACTTTAAACGTCAGTGGCGGTTCTGACAGGATTACATTTTTTGCCGGTGGCAACTACTTTCGTCAGGATGGTAACTATGGTGGTATTCTTTCTCAGAAGTACGGGTTTAGAATGGGTACCAACGTAAAAATAGCTGATGGACTTTCTGCCAATGTAATTTTTGCATCAGACTTCAGCAAGGATAATCGTAACACACTGAAAGGTGCCAACGATGAATCGGATGATTTGTCTATCCGTGCCATTTACCTTACTCCTAAGTGGGTGCCCATGAGCATCAATGGCGTGCCAGTAGGTTGGAGTGGTGTAAACCCTCCGGGCAACTGGAACCCCAATGCATTGTTTAGTTCTGGCAACTACAAAAGAAATGATGGCCAGGGCATGAACATCAACGCTTCGTTGGAGTACAAACCTACTTTCTTAAAAGGTTTGACAGCACGTTTTCAGTATGGCAGAAACAGCCGTACCAGTGCAGGCAAAGAATATTTTCCTCCCTATCGTGTAGGTAATTTTATTCGGGGTGGTCAAAATGGCTTGCTGTATACCGATGTATTGAATGCCAGTACACCTATGCAAACCGTGAGCAACAGCGATCAGTTGGCTGAAGGTTCAGATGTAAGCAACAGCAACCAAATGGTAGCCACTTTGTCTTACGGGTTTAAAACTAATACAAGTGATTTTGATGTAATGGTAGGCTTCGATCAAAGTGAATCAAACAACAGAAATATTTACATCTACAAAAACGGACAATTGGTGAATGGTGTTGATCAGTTTTGGGCATTTAGCAATACCGGCCAAACCATTCGTAACCCTCAATACAGCGAGTCTGTAAAGCGTTCTTTTATCGGCCGCATGAATTATTCTTTCATGGATAAATACATGGTTGAAATTATTGCCCGTTATGACGCATCTGCAAACTTCCCTCCACAAAACCGTTGGGGTTTATTCCCATCTATTGGTTTGGGTTGGAAGATCAGCGAAGAAAATTTCTTCCAGCGTACATTCCCCTTTATCGATTTTATGAAGATCAGGGCTAACTACGGGTTGGTAGGCGAAGACCGTGTAGCTAACCGATTGTGGCAAGCTCGTTTTACCCAAACTACCGGCATGCTGTTTGGTTCTGTTGTTACCAATGGTCTCGATCCAAACCTTTCGCCAAACCCCAACATCACCTGGGAAAAGGCCCGTACGTTCAACGCAGGTTTCGACGTGAATGTGATGCGCAGCAAACTCACTTTTGCCTACGACTTTTTCCATCGGTACAACTATGATGGATTCGACAGATTGGATGCAGGTGTATTGCCACCCACAACCGGTGTAGCCACTGCAGTGGTAAACTATGGCCAGAGCGTAAGCTGGGGGCATGAGTTTATGGTTGGCTATCGCGGAAAAATCACCAAGGATTTGAATTACACCGCCGATATCAACTTCGGATTTTCTAACTCACGTTTGATTCGTTCTTATTTCAACCCTGCACGTTTGGGTACTTACGGACCTGATGGGCTGAGCATTACTCAAGGCCTCGATCCTCGACAGTACAACAGCAGCAACTTCGGTTATATTTCTAAAGGCATTCTTCGTACACAAGATGATGTAGATGCGCTGTTGTCAAAAAATCCTAACTACCTCATTGGTGGACAAAAACCACAAGTTGGTTTCATGGATTTTGAAGATGTAAATGGTGATGGCAGAATTGATGACCGTGATATTACTGTGATGTACAACCGCACCACACCAGTAGTTGCTTTTGGTATGACCTTTGGCGTAAGCTATCGTGCATTCAAATTGCAAATGAACATGAACCTGCGCCTCGGTGGCAAAGTGTTCTATGATAGTGAAGCACGTAAAGTGCCTACCACCACACAAAATGCGCCGTCATTCTGGAACGATACCTGGTCGTTTGATAATCCAAACGCACAGTTTCCAAGAGCTGATGCGCCATTAGCCCGTGAAAACTCTACGTTCTGGGCAGTTAGCGGTACACAAAGCCGTATCAACAACATGGTGTTGTCTTACAGCTTCCCCAAATCAATCAGTCAAAAATTGGGCATTCCTGAGTTCCGTGCATTTTTTACCGGCACCAACTTGTGGAACATCGTAAATCCATTGAAGTATAAAGATCCTTACACGTCCAACTTTGCCAGCTACCCAACCCTGCGTACCATTTCACTGGGTGTAAATGCTACTCTTTAATGATTGCTTAAAAGAAAAAATATGTACACGAAAAATAAATTCCTGAAGCTTGCAGCCGTATCACTGAGTGTGGTGTTGTTGGCTACTGCCTGCAAAAAAGA
>JADLHL010000004.1 GCA_020848815.1 Chitinophagaceae bacterium
ATGGCTTCGTTGGCCATGAAACCACCAATGATGGCGGGCAATACACCGAGTACGCCTGCTTCCGCACAGTTGAGTACTTCGCCGGGTTTGGGTGGCAGCGGAAATAAGTCGCGGTAATTGGTTGCCGGAGTATTGTTGAGTGATACATTGAACACAGCCACCTGTCCTTCGTATTGTGCAATGGCACCAAAGATGAGTGGCTTTTGCAGCAGCACACAAGCATCATTGATGAGGTACCTGCTGGCAAAATTATCGGTGCCATCTATCACGATATCATAGCCGGAAATAATGCTGGCGGCGTTGTGGTTAGTCAATCGTTCGTGGTGAATGGTGCAGGTGATATTAGGATTGAGTTGCTGCAACACGTTGGCTGCACAAATAGCTTTTGGTTGTCCAATCATTTGTACGTTGTACAATACCTGCCGGTGCAAATTGTTGAGCGAAACAACATCGTCGTCTACAATACCAATGTGGCCAACGCCTGCTGCGGCAAGGTATTGCAGCACCGGGCATCCCAAACCGCCGGCACCAACAACCAATACGTTGGCGGCTGACAGTCGTTGCTGTGCAGCATCTCCAAATCCTTTCAGAATGAGTTGGCGATGGTAGCGTTCATGATATTGCTCTTGTTGTTTCATTAGCCGCCAGAAAATGGTGGAAGTAAAGCTACTGTACAATTATCAGGTAGTTCTGTGTTTGTGTGAATGGTTTGTTTGTTTACCGCTACCGCAAATTTTTCATTTGCCAATGCAGGAAATTGGGTGTGTAAATGCTGAATGAGTTCGTCGGTATTGTGCAGGTTGCTGAGCGTTGTAGCAGCTCCTGCAATTTCACTCAGCTTGCCAAAAAACAACACCTGTATTCGTTTGCCGTTTTCCATAATCAACATTGAAGTTAGGTAACCAAAAGTTTTACTGCTGCAATACACAATACCAGTGCCAGTAAATATTTCAACAGCTGCTGATTGAATTTTACAGCACCATAATATGCACCTGCTAAACCACCAGCAAAGGCCACCAATACATAGCCATACATGGCGGTTGTGAAATGAATACCGTTAGTGAATTGCCCGGCAAGGCCTGCCGCAGAATTGACAAAAATAAACAGGGCACTGACGGCCGCGGTTTGTTTCATGTTGGCCCAATTGAGCATCAATAGTACTGGCGATAAAATAATGCCGCCGCCAATGCCGATGAGCCCCGATAAAAAGCCAATGGCAGCACCAATGAGCAATGCCAATGGAACAGATTCTTTGTGCTGCACTGTGTATGTCGAAGTTTTTGCCAGTAATAACCGGACAACTGGCAAAAACAATAACCATCCAAGTAGTTGCTTGTACACCGCTGCATCGATAGTAATAGCGCCGCCTATAAAAGCTAATGGTACCGATGCAATAGCGAATGGCAAAAAAAGCCGGAATCGAAAATGACCACTCCGGTAAAAATGAATGAATGATGTGAGTGATACAAATAAATTGAGCAACAGCGCCGTCGGTTTCATTACATCTGGTGCAATACTGAACAGCGCCATTAATGCGAGGTAGCCACTGGCACCACCATGCCCCACAGCTGCATATAAAAATGCAACAATGAATAAGAGGACATAAAACAGGGCGATAAAATCCATGTGCTTACTGTGGTAAAAGATGAATGCGAACGGTATCGCCTGTTTGGCCGCCGGTACTTTCTTCCGGCAGTTCCAACAGACAATTGGCAACAGCAAACGACTGTAGCTTGTACGACTCTTGTGCCGCTAATGGCTGCACTTTTCCATCGGCATATGTTGCTTTTTGAAAGTGTGTAAGGCCTGCTGCTTTTTTGCTGTCTGCAGCAAGTGTGCAGTTGATATGGGGTACAGCCAATGGCCGCAGTGTAAGTTGTGCCAAAGCATTGCAGACATAGATATAAAAACAGGTGAGCACAGAAGATGGATTGCCTGGCAAACCAAAGACAAACTGTTGCTCCTTAGTGCCAAAATACAAAGGCTTGCCAGGTTTTTGTTTCACTTTGTGAAACTGTGTGGTGATGCCGCATGCCTGTGCAGCTTGCAGTACAAAATCATAATCACCAACACTTACACCGCCGGTGAGTAATACTACATCACTGTCGTGCAATGCTTGTGCCAATGTGTTGGTTAGTGAATCAAGGTTGTCTGTTACTGTGTAAGTGCGGAACACAGGCAAATGCAAGGCTTCGAGTGCTGCTGTAAGGCTATACGAGTTAGACTCATACACTTGCCCGTATTGCAATGCGTTGCCGGGTGTTTGCAATTCGTTACCTGTGAGTATGATACTGATTATTGGATTCGGAATAACCGACACATGAGTGATACCAATACCTGCCAAAAAGCCAATGGCTGCTGCAGTGAGCAGGCTTCCTTTGGGCAATGCCAAAGCTCCGGCCTGAATTTCGCTACCTGCTGATCTTACATTGGCACCGCGTTGTAGTTGAGAATCTTCAATCAGCAGCTGTCCGTTTTCTACACGTACTTTTTCCTGCATCACCACGGTGTCTGCTCCTGCAGGTACGGGGGCGCCGGTAAATATGCGCATAGCATTTCCTGCTGCCAACGTTATGTTTGCTGCAGCACCAGCGGCCATTTCTCCGGTTATGTGCAGCGGGTGATGCACGTGGTCAAATGCAAATGCATACCCATCCATGCTGGATTGCGGATATGCAGGAATATCAATGCTTGCAAACACATCTTCGGCCAATACTTTGCCTGCTGCCAGTTGCAACGGCATTGTTGCTGCTGGCAGTGGCGTTATATTTTCTTTGATGTATTGTAATGCTGCTGATACGGAAATCATAGCGCCCGTTTTATTTGTGCATGTGGTTGAAATAATACTGCTGAAATTTCTTACCCTCCAATACCAATCATACTTCGGTTGTGCAGATCTTGAGCATTCAGGTGTTCAAAGTCGGTGGTAAACTGGCCGCCGAGTGCTGCTGCTTTTGCAGCCACATTTTGTTGGATCAGTTTTGTCACGTCTTCGCCTTTACGCAGTGCCGAAAGCAAATCTGTTTCATTGGCTGCAAACAAGCAGTTTTTCATTTTGCCATCGGCAGTTAAGCGAAGCCGGTTGCAGCTGCTGCAAAAAGGGGCACTCATGGTACTGATGACAGCAAATGTACCTGCATGGCCTTCCGCCTGATACGCTTTTGCAGTGTCGTGTGCTGCATTGCGCAGTGGTTCAAATGCAAATTGCTGTTGAGCTACGGCTAGTATTTCTTGCCATGTAAATACTTTGTTACTCGTCCAGCGGTTGCCTTCAAAAGGCATGAATTCGATAAAGCGGACATGTACAGGACTATCTTTTGTCCAAGCAATAAAGTCATTGATTTCACCATCGTTGATGCCCTTCATTACTACCATGTTCACTTTTACATGAAACTGTTTTTGCAACAGCAACTGAATATTATTATACACCTGTTGAAATGCATTTCTCCTGGTTAAATGCAGAAAGGTGTCGGGCTGCAATGTGTCTAAACTGATATTGAGTGAACGTACACCAGCGTCGGATAATACATCTATAAATTCATGTATTCTGGTACCATTGCTGGTAAGGGTAAGTTGTACCGGCAGTTTGCTCAATTGCATAATGATATCTGCGGCATCTTTTCGTACCAAAGGTTCTCCGCCGGTGAGCCGTATTTTAGTAACGCCCATTTGAACGAATGTGGCAGCGAAGGATGCTATTTCATTGGCTTGCATGCGAGATGCCGCAGGCATAAAATCATATTCTTCTTCGGGCATGCAATAAAAGCATCGCAAATTACAATTGTCTGTAAGCGAAATTCTCAGGTACTGGTGCTCTCTGCCAAAGCTGTCTGTCAGCATATTCAATCAGGCTCCTTCTTTAAGTTTACGATAGTCTGCTTCGGTGTCAATGTCAATGTGTCCTTCCGG
Organism: Chitinophagaceae bacterium; assembly: GCA_020848815.1. Lineage (GTDB taxonomy): Bacteria > Bacteroidota > Bacteroidia > Chitinophagales > Chitinophagaceae > Phnomibacter. The sequence goes on from JADLHL010000004.1 coordinate 3,910, forward strand.
AAAATGAATATAAGCAGCACTGTTTTCGTTTTGCAGAATTAATTGTTTGGCGCCCTTGTCTCCGGTGAGTTGCAGTAGTTGCGGAAAGAATGTTTTAGCAAACAGGACAGGTGTGCCAAAGCCTTTGCTGTAGCGGCTGTACACGATAGGTTGTTGGCTTTGCTGATGTGTACTGATGAGTTGTTGAATGCACATGGTATTAAGATGTGGCTGATCTGCCACCACAAAAATGAGGGTGGAAGTTTCAGGTTGCTTTGCCAGTGCAGCCTGCATGCCGCAGCAAATGGAAGAAGCCATGCCGCTTTCCCAATCGGGGTTGGTGCACACCGCAGCTGTGGTTCGTAATTGTGGTAAAATTGCTGATGCGTAAGCGCCAACAACCAGTTGCACAAAATCAACTTTCGCCGTTGTGCATACATCCAATGTATGTTGCAATAAAGTGGAACCTGCATATGGTAGCAATTGCTTTGCCGTACCCATCCGCGAAGCCTTGCCAGCAGCAAGTATGATGATGCCTGTATGTGTTGCCTTTTGCATCATGAATGTTCAGTGGCTTCGGTTGTGCTGTTGCTCCTTGGATGAATGGCTTCCTGCCTGTATCGAAGCGAATGGCCGTTTCGGTAGGAGAGCACCGCTTTGATTTCGGCTAATACAGAGAGGGCAATTTCTTCCGAAGTTTCTGCACCAATGTCCAGCCCAACAGGGCCATACAAGTGTTGCTGCTGAGCTGCGGTGATGGTACAACCTTGCTGTACCAATTCATTCAACAAACGCTCCATGCGCCGCTTGGGGCCAAGCATGCCAATGTAGCGCAGTGAATGCTGCAATAGCAATGGCAGCAACGCCAGATCGTAGTTATAGTTGTGCGTCATCATCACTACAACGCTCCATTCATCTTTCGAAATATCATGAATGATTTGTTCGGGCTTGCCCACAACTAAATGATCGGCCAAAGGAAAACGGGTTGTAGTAGCCAAATGATTTCTGCCATCCATTACACTCACCTGCCAGCCGAGTTGTTTGGCCATGTGTGCCAGCGGCATGGCATCGTTGCCTGCGCCAATAATGTGCAATGCAACAGCAGGAGATACAAACTCAATGAATGCCGATAACGCTTGCTGATTGATGTTGTCAGCAAACAGAGATGTTTTTGTTTGCAATACTTGTAGAGCTTTTGCTGCAACCACAGTTTCAAGTGTGGTGGGCAATGCGCTGCTTACCGTATTTTCTTTTGTAAGCAGGTAGCAGGTGCCGGGTTGCTGGTTATGGGTTGCTTGCAAAGAAAACAGCGTTACCAGTACCGCTTCTTTTCTTTCCTGTATGGCTTGTTGCAAACAGGCCACAGGATTGTTGGCGTTCTGCGGTTGGATGGGTTCAAACAAAATATGTACAATACCGTTGCAGCCAAGTTGTATACCAAACGCTACATCGTCTTCTTCCATACTATTGTAGGATACGAGTTTGTTTTGCTGCTGATGCAGTGCCATCAGTGCTTTGCGTAGGGCATCGCCTTCGAGGCAGCCACCACTAATGGCTCCCGTTATCTTCCCCGTTTCATCTACCAGCATCCGGGCTCCGGGCCTGCGGTACGATGAGCCTTCTACATGCACAACCGTTGCCAGCACCATACCTGTTCCGGTGCGAACATTCTGCTCATAGGCGGCAACAATATCGGTCAGTTCTTTCTTCATTTTTGGTGCAGTGTACACTGCGTCAATCAATAAGCGTTATGGTTAATATTTCTGGTAGCCTTTTACAGTTGCTTTCAGGGCTGGTTGCACCTGACTTGGCAGAATGGTCTCCGCTTTGTTGCCCCAGCTGTTGCGAATATAGTTGGCTACATCGGCTGCTTGTTCATCGGTGAGTACCGTGCCGGGCATTTCGCCATCATAATTCACGTTATTCACTTTTATTGGCCCTCTCATGCCTTGTACAATTATTTTCAACAGCCTGTTTTTATCTGCCAGGTTGGGCGACTTTGCCAGTGGAGGAAACACAGCTTCCATGCCGTTGCCATCTTCCATATGGCAAGATTGGCAGTAGGTTTCGTACACGGTTTTACCCCGTTCAATGCTCTTGCTCTTGTTAACAGTAAAGCTTTGCTGAAATGAAACAAGTACAATACTTATGGTCATTAAAAAAACGATGGCTGTAATGCGTTTACTCATGGTCATGACTTTTTTGAAGCAGGATGTTCTTTTACCCTGCGTTTTTGTCTAATTGCGGTTGAAAAGGCTGCTCGTAAAAACGCTTGCCAGTGCTCTTGTACAAGGCATTGGCCAAGGCTGCAAATACCGGTGGAAATGGCGGTTCGCCTAAGCCCGTGGGGTCAATATTGTTTTGTACAAAATGCACATCAATTTGCTTGGGTGCTTCGCGGTGGCGAATCATACGGTAAGTGGTAAAATTGTTTTTAGCAGGCTTGCCATTGTTGAAGGTTTGTGCGCCATACAATGCATTGCCAATGCCATCTACCACGGCGCCTTGCACCATATTGCTGGCAGCATCCGGATTAATCACAATGCCACAATCAATAGCACTGGTTACTTTTTCTACCACAGGTTTGCCATCTTTTTTTACCATATCTACCACATGTGCGGCATAGGAGTTGTGGCAGAAATAAGCCGCTACACCACGACTGTATTTTTTGTTCTCCGGATTGTTCCAGCCCGATTTTTCTTTCACCAATGTCAACACTGCAGCATAGCGGTCTGCATCGTATTCATTGTTTTTACCTACCGGATTTTCTTTGGCTCTTTTCAACAATTCCAATCGAAATTCAATCGGGTCTTTGCCCATGGCCTCAGCCAGTTCATCTAAAAAAGATTGTTCGGCAGCAGCGTTGAAATTAGAACGAGGTGCCCTGAATGCACCGATGGTTATGTTGGAAGAAATTTCCCAGGCTTCCGCCAGATAATTGTCTACAGCACCTGCAGGAAAACGGTTGGCATGAATGGGATGCTCCGGAATACCGCCTCCTTTGATGTGCAAGGCAATCAGGTTTTTGTTAGTATCCAATGCTGCACGGTAAGTGGCGGTGTACAAGGGCCGATAAATGCCATAGGTCATATCATCTTCCCGGGAGTACACCAGCTTCACAGGCGCATTCATTTTTTTTGAAATCAGTGCTGCTTCCACCATGTAGTGGCCGTAAGCCCTGAGGCCAAAACCACCACCCATGCGGGTAATCTGCATCTCGATTTTTTCAGGTGGAAGGTTTAATAGTTTACTTAAAGTAGGTTCTATCCAACCCGGTGCCTGATGTGGTCCTACAATCAAAGCTTTGTCTGCCGATACATGGGCAAAGCTGTTCATCGGCTCCATGCAGTTGTGTGCTAAAAAAGGGGCATGGTAAGTGCGTTCAATAATGGTGGCTGCATTTTTGAAAGCCGTTTCAGGATCACCGTCTTTTCGAAGCAATTGTGCTGGTTTGGCGGCATAGGCTTTTAATTGCGCCTGATGCGTGGTACTGCTTTCCAAAGCACCAGGAACAATCACTTCCCGCTTGCCATTGCGGCCGGCCATCGTGTCCTTGCTGTCGCCTTTTGGCGCCCAGTTTACTTTCAGTTTTTTGCGGGCATTCATTACCTGCCAGGTGGTTTGGCCTACCACTACCAATGCATCGTTGAAAGTGCGGGTATCAAAGCCCGCCTGCTCATACCCTTCGGGATACAACTGAATGGTAAATACCTCTTTGATGCCCGGCATTTGCAGGGTAGCAGCAGCGTCGAAAGACTGCACCGTCATGCCAAAAGCCGGCGGGTGTTCAATCATGGCTATCAATGTTCCTTCGGGATGATAATCCAAACCGAACAGGGGTTGGCCGGTAACTATTTTAATACCTTCTACATTTTTTTGTGACTGACTGACTACCGCAAATTGCGAAGATGGTTTGAGTGTAACGTTTTTGGGCACGGGCAATGCCGCAGCGGTAGCAGCCAGCTCACCATAGGTAGCCGACTTGCCCGATTTTTCGTGGTGTACTTTGCCAGCTTTAGCGGTTATTTCTGTTACGGGTACATTCCAGGTTTGTGCAGCGGCCTGCAACAACATGGTACGTGCTGCAGCACCAGCTTCCCGCAGAGGCTTCCAGTACATGCGTACAGAGTTGCTGCCACCGGTAAATTGTGGCCCGAGTTTTACATTGTCGTGTGGCCCCATTTCTACCAGCACTTTTTCCCATTCTACTTCCAGCTCTTCGGCTACAATCATGGGCAGCGATGTCATTACGTTTTGGCCAAACTCCGGATTAGGGTTGTAAATTTTAATCAGGTTGTCGGGCGTAATGTGAATGTAACCGGTGAGTTCGTGCCATTCATTGGGCAGATCGGCCGCAGGCATTTTGTCTTCCAGACTAAAGCTTGCCAAGCCGGAAAAATGAAGCATCCAACCGCCACCGGCCAGCAGTGTCGATTTTAGAAATGCTCTTCTTTGTGTACCTGTAGCATTATTTTTCATGAGAAAGACTTTTTAGGGCGTGTTTGGAAATGTGTAATGAATCAGCTTTGATTAAGGTTTCATTTTTCGAAATATTTCACTCATGCCTGCGGCATCAATGTTTTCCATTTCTACCAGCTTCAGCGATTTTACCATGGCTTGTGTACTGGTTTTGTATTTGAGAAAATGAGCGGTTTTCAGATGGGCTTCGTACGCTTCACGGTTGGCGTAGATTTCTAAAATACGCACTTGTGTTGGGTTGTCTTTTTGGTAGAGCGGATAAATGGCAATGACACCGGGTTCTACCCGCACAGAGGTGCTGGCTTCTTCTTGCAATATTTCCTGATAGGCTTTGGTGTAATGAGCATCTATTTCAATTTCGGCTATGCGAATCATCATGTTGTTTTTTTGCGCTGCAAGGCTGTTGCTGTACATCAGTATAAGAGCCAGTAAATACTTCATCGACTGCAAGAATTTTTTTGGAATAGTTGGTTGACAAAACAAACGAGACGTGCAGTTCAATTTTACTGTGCAGTAGCTGCTGCTTTAATGGCTTCTTTAATGCGCAGGTAAGTACCGCACCGGCAGATATTGCCACTCATGACAGCATCAATTTGCGCATCGGTAGGGTTGGGGTTGCTACGCAGCAAAGCCACGGCACTCATGATTTGTCCGGTTTGGCAATAGCCACATTGGGCCACATCTTTTTCAATCCATGCTTTTTGCACCGGGTGGTCACCGTTGGCAGACAGGCCTTCAATACTGGTAATGCTTTTTTGTGCAACCGCTGATACGGGCAACATGCAAGAACGTACCGCCACATTATCAAGCAAAATAGTGCAGGCCCCACATTGAGCTACACCACAACCATACTTGGTACCTACAAGATGTAAATGCTCCCGCAATACCCACAGCACAGGTGTGGCCGGGTCTACATCTATGGTCACTTTTTTACTGTTTACATTCAAGGTGATGGTAGGCATATTGCAGATTTTTTATGAATGATTGAATGTTGTTGCCGGCTGTACTTCTAATAACACAACCACAAAGTGTTCGGCTTTTTTTTATTGGACGCTGTTTTTGAGTCAGGGCGTTAGCAGTTTGGTAAATGATAATGAGCCCAGTTTCCAACTACCTGCTTCTTTGATATACACCTCAGTTACCATAAACGGGTTAGTTACTTCATTGGGGCCAACTACCGCCAGCAGTGTAATCCGGTTGAGTAAAATGGCGGTATTGTGTATGATGTTGACAGACACTTCATGCACATCGGCTTTTTTGTAATGAATGCCACCCGATTGTATGATGCTGACTTCCTGCGTTTTCCCCCAGCTGCCACCCATGTGCACAAACATGGATTTTTCATGAAACAACACAGCCAGGCTATCTGTGTTTTTGTCGGCCATCCACTGCCATTTCCGGGCAGATAGTGCTATTAATTCGGCTTCGGCTGCTGTGGGCATTTTCGCTTGAGCAGTTGCCGCAAGGCTAAAGAATGACAGCAGACATAGTACGAGTAAGCTTTGTTTCATACGGTGTTTTATTGGTACCGTAAAGATGTGCGAAAGCCACGGTTAAAAAGGTATATCAATTCCGTATTTGCCTACCATTTTTACTGATAAAGCGCCATTGAGTTGTACTCGAAAAGAAAATCCTATTAACCCATTTGCTCTGCAAAAGGCATTTTACGAATCCGCTTACCGGTAGCTGCAAACAAGGCATTGGCCAATGCTGGTGCAATGGGTGGTAAGCCGGGTTCGCCCAATCCTGTTGGTGGTTCCTCTGATGGTACAAAGCCTACTTCTATATCCATGGGTGCATCTTTCATGCGGAGCATTTTGTAAGCATGAAAATTGGTCTCCTGCACAGCGCCATTTACAAAGGTGACCTTGGGATACATGGCATGTCCAATGCCATCAACAATGGAGCCCTGCACCTGATTTTCTGCACCGCTCAGGTTAATCACCCTGCCGCAATTGACAGCACAATACACTTTCATGATTTTGGGCTGGCCTTTTACCAGTTGCACTTCTACCACTTGCGCCACGTAAGAGCCAAATGAATACCAGGTAGAAAAGCCTTTGAAAATGCCTGGCTTTTTACTGTTCCAGTTGCTCATACTCACTACGAGGTCTATTACACTTTTGTATTTATCGGGGTCGTAACTGAGTTTGCCTACGGGCTGTTGTTTGGCTTGCTGTAAAATGGCCAACCGAAATGCTACGGGATCTTTTTTCAGCGCCACGCATATTTCGTCCATAAAACTTTCGGCGGCAAATGCAAGTGTGTTGGCACCCGGTGCCCGCCACCAACCGGTGGGGGTATTGCTGGCAAATCCTTGTCCTTCGGCACGGTAGTTGGCAATGCTGCCGGCAATGTAACTATCGCCACGTACACCGCGGCCTATGCCAATGCCCGACTGGTGCCACGACAACAACTCTGTAGCCGAAAGTGCCGCCCGGTAGCGCCACATTTCTGCAGGCCGGTAAAAGTCGTTTTGCATGTCGTCTTCTCTTGTCCACTGCACCTGCACGGGGCATTTTGCCGCTGCCGAAATTAAGGCAGCTTCTACGCCGTTATCGGTCATGAGTTTGCGGCCAAAGCCACCGCCCTGGCGGGGAGATGCAATGGTGATATCTGCTTCGGCGATGCCTAATTTCTTGGCTACTTCACTTCGTACCGAAGCCGGCACTTGTGTAGGGCCATACAATGCTGCTTTGCCATTTTGCACGTTGGCATAAAAATTCAATGGCTCCATTTGCCCATGCGATAGTGCCGGCATTTCGTAGTACACATCCAACACTTTCACCGCCTGTTGCGCAGCTGCATCTACATCGCCATCGTTGCGGGCAGGTGGTGTAGCCGATGGCTTGTCCAACAGTTTTTTAAAGCTGTCGAAATGGTCTGCAGTATTCTCTAATTTTTCTTTATCGTTCCATTGTACTACCAGTGCATCCCGTCCTTTTTTGGCCGCCCAGGTAGAGGTAGCCAGCACGGCCACCGCATTTTCTATTTGTACTACTTTTTTTACGCCCTGCACTTTCAGGGCAGCGGTATCGTCTACTTTGCCCAGCGTTTTGCCATAGGCCGGAGGGCGGCTCACCATGGCAAAGAGCATGCCTTCCTTTCGGGTATCGATACCAAACAGGGGCTGGCCGGTCACTATTTTTTTTGCATCCACATCGGTAATGCGGGTACCAATGAGTTTGAATGTTTTGGGGTCTTTCAATGCAGGCTTAGCAGGCACGGGCATGGTAGCCGCAGTAGCAGCCAAAGCACCGTAGCTTAGCTTTTTACCCGTAGGTGTGTGCGTTACTTCGCCGTTGGCGGCAGTGCATTCTGCAGCAGGTACACTCCATGTTTGGGCTGCCGCAGCTACCAGCATTTCACGGGCAGTGGCACCAATGGTACGAAGCTCATTGTAGCGGCCCCTTACCGATCCGCTGCCACCTGCAGTTTGCCTGCCCATGGCGCTGTGCAATGGCGCCAGCTCTACCTGTATTGTTTGCCAGTTTACTTCCAGCTCTTCGGCTATGATGAGTGGCAGCGATGTTTTTACACCCTGACCTATTTCAGGATTGGGGGCCATGAGCACAATGCTGCCATCGGCCGAAATTTTGATGTAAGCATTGGGTGCAAACGGTTCACTATCGGCGGGCTGTGCACCGGCAGATAATTGCAGCAGGTTGAAGCTGATGAGCATGCCGCCTCCTGATAGTGCAGACACTTTCAGGAAATTTCTTCTGGAATAACTTTTTGCCATAATCAGATGGTGCGTTGTTTTTTAGCTGCTGTATGAATGGCTTTGCGAATGCGCAGGTAGGTGCCACACCTGCAAATATTGCCGCTCATGGCAGCATCTATTTGTGCGTCGGTTGGGTTAGGATTGCTGCGCAGCAAGGCCACGGCACTCATTATTTGTCCGGTTTGGCAGTAGCCGCACTGGGCCACATCCTGCTCTACCCAGGCTTCTTGCACGGGGTGGTCGCCAGTGGCCGAAAGGCCTTCAATACTGGTGATGGCCCGCTGGCCTACGGCCGAAACCGGCAGCATGCAGGAGCGAACAGCTACATTGTCGAGCAGTATGGTGCAGGCGCCACATTGCGCCATGCCGCAACCAAACTTGGTGCCTACTAAATTCAAATGATCTCTCAATACCCACAACACAGGTGTGGACGGCTCTACGTCAATCTGTATTTTTTTTCCGTTGACGGTCAGGCTAAGCTCAGGCATTGTAGAATTCTTTGTGGGAAGTTAATCGTTTTTGCATACCAAAGGGTAGCTGCCTTGGCGCTTGCTCTACAACAGGCGCAGGTTTCAATTGGTTGTCAAATATATCGCCCATAAAAATGTCAGTGTTTTTTGCTTTTCATTTCCAGCAACGTCTCCGATACGGGACGTTGCGTTTTTAGAATAGGTTATTGTGCTGTGCAGATTAGTAACGAGTAAGTCACAGGCCGGGAGGCCTGCGACAGTGCAAGCTTTTCAAAATTGATATTTTTTTACAGCAGGTATTGTATATGTATTCCTGTTTCAGCTACCATTTTTACTGTTTGTGCTGTAGTATTTCATGGTTACACTTTGTAACTGGTACTTTTATTTATCGCTAAATTATACTGGCTATGATTCCGGTTTATAAGTTTGATGCTGTATCTGAATACAATGCCTTGAGTAACCATGAAACGCTGCACCCTCTGGTGAGTGTGATTGATTTTTCGAAAGCATCACCACGGTCGTGGGATGGCCATAAAAAAGTAAAAATCAATTATGGGTTGTACTGCATTTTTTTGAAAGAAATAAAATGCGGCGATATTAAATATGGCTGCAACTACTACGACTATCAGGAAGGAACGCTGGTATTTGTAGCACCGGGTCAGGTACTGGATATTGAAACGGATGGGCAGGTGTATCAACCCAAAGGATATGCGTTGGTTTTTCATCCTGATTTACTGCATGGCACATCGCTGAGCAAGCACATTAAGGATTATACTTTTTTCGGGTATCAATCGCATGAAGCGCTGCATTTATCTGAAAAAGAAAGACAGCTGGTGATGGATTGTTTTGCAAAAATTTCATATGAATTGCAGCAGGCTATCGATAAGCATAGCAAGAAACTTATTGTGTCCAATATTGAATTGTTTTTGAATTACTGTACCCGTTTTTACGACCGGCAGTTTATTACCAGAGATAATGTAAACAAGGGCATTCTCGAACGGTTTGAAGCATTGCTCAACGATTATTATCATACCGAAAAACCACAAAACATCGGTTTGCCTTCAGTGGCATGGTGTGCCGGTGAGTTGCATTTGTCGGCCAATTATTTTGGCGACCTCATTAAAAAAGAAACCGGCAAAACTGCACAGGAATACATACATGCAAAAGTGATAGACCTGGCAAAAGATAAGATGGCAAATCTGGAAAAGTCGGTAAATGAAATTGCGTTTGAATTGGGCTTTAAATATCCGCAGCATTTCACCCGTTTGTTTAAGCAACGTGTAGGGCAGTCGCCCAGCCATTATCGAATATTGAATTAGCAGTAGTTGCTGCACCATTATTCATCAGCGCAACATTTGTAGCGAAGCATTGCTTGTATTTTACTTGCTGACTATGAAACCGTCAATCCTTTTTATGGATGCGTTTATTACGTGCCTGCCTTACTGTGGTGTCAGTTATTGCTTGCTGCGGGTGCGTTTTTGATACACCTATTTTTTGCGATAAATAAATGCCGGAATGCCCGCTGAAATAGTATGCGGTAAAAGTGGCAATGGCATAGTAGAGCAGGTATTGACCGCCAAAGAGTTCTACACCCATGATAGCACAGGCAATGGGTGTATTGGTAGCGGCTGCAAATACGGCTATAAAGCCTAGCCCGGCCATTAAATCAACAGGTGCGCCGGTGAGCACGGCAATGCTGTTGCCTAAGGTGGCACCAATAAAAAACAGCGGCGTTACTTCGCCACCTTTAAAACCCATACCAATGGTAATGGCAGTAAATAACAGTTTCCAGGCCCAACTGAAAGTGGACACACCATCGGCTTCGAAAGCTGAGACAATAGAGGCGCCACCTGTGGGGTTGGTTACACCCAGCCCCAGATAATCCCTTGTACCCAGTAGCCATGTAAGTGCTATAATCATGAGGCCGCCGATGAAAGGCGTCAACCATTTGATTTTTATCCAACGGTTGCTATAGTTTTTGATGGTATGAGAGAGCTCCGCAAAAATAAATCCGGTGATACCAAAGGCGATGCCAGCGGCTACTACTGTAAGCAATAAAGCAGCATCCACGTGCAGGTAAGGCATGCTGCTTTGCATCACATTGCTGAATGTGATGTGGTAGTGTGTATGGGTAATGCCATACGCACTACAGGTAATATCTGCCAATACCGCCGATATAAAGCAAGGCATCAATGCATGATGACTGATGCGCCCAACAGCCAGTACTTCCAGTGCAAATATGGCACCGGTAACAGGGGTGCCAAATACAGCGCCAAAGCCTGCAGCAATACCACACATAAGCAAAGTGCTGGTATCTTGTTTGCTGAGTGTAAACCACCGGGCAAGCAGGCTGGCTATACTGCCGCCCATTTGTACAGCAGTGCCTTCGCGGCCGGCAGAGCCACCAAACAAGTGGGTAATGATGGTGGTAAACAATACTAACGGCGTCATGCGTAATGGAACACCGCCGCCCGGCTCATGAATTTCATCCATGATAAGGTTGTTGCCTGCTTCGGCTTTTTTGCCCCAGTATTGGTACAAAAAATAAATGAGCACTCCTGCCAATGGCAATGCATACAATAGCCAGGTATACTGCCATTGCAGCTTGGTGGCCTCATCCAGTAGCCATAAAAAAAGGGCTACCAATGAGCCTACCACTAGTGCTAACGGCACCGACAGTAAAGTCCAGCGAAAGAGCTGCTGCGCAATAGTGAATTGTTCAAATTGTTTCCTGAAAGTGTTGATCATCCTACAAATATTTTATCCGGCAACATTTCGTTGCCCATGTTCGATTATTTGTAGGCGCCATTAGCCGTTGCATGTATTGCACGACGGTTTGTGCATAGGAAGACACCATTTCCCGTGAACACAAATGTAGGGCTGTTTTGTATAGGAAGAATTGCGAATTAGTGTACGGTAATGTTCAACCAAACGATGAGTGTGTAGCTAATTGATGAAGGCTGTCATTCGGCCACTTTGGTTTGCGACAACAGGCTGTATGCTGAAGGCAAACCACCCCAGTTGATGCGAATTTCATCGAGGATTACACCGGGGTCAATGGCATATATATGCAGCGTATGCACACCGGCAGATAGTTGCCCCAGTGGCCATTGGCGTACCGTTCTGTTGGCGAGTACATTTTGTTTCCATGCCTCACTTCTGCCCACTGTTTTGGTATCGGTTATCTGTAAAGGCCCGTCATCGATTTGTATAGCATAGCGTACGCTGTGCAGATTGCTAACAGGATGTGTAGGCAGCGTAAATACATGGAGCGTTGCCGGTCGATTGTCAGTTTGGTAAAACGTATAACTCAATCGGGCTGCAGCAGTAGGAGGAATACTGTCGATGTTATTGGATGTGAGCACTTGCATGCCTTTGCCCGAATAGCCCAAGCCTTGCACTGGTTGCCATTGCTGCTGCTCATGCTTTTTGTGTTGGGTAAAACCAGCGGCATGCATCACCAGCAGCCCATTGTTGGGTACAAAGCCACGAAAACCTTTTGGCAATGACTTTCGGAGTCTTCGTGCTTCGAGTTGTATGGTTTGGGTAATACCATTGGCCGCAATGCGAATGCTGCCAGCGTTGCTGTTTTGTAACGGCGCTTTTGCCCAATTGATGTTGACTACAATCCGTTGTTCGTGGTGGCCGGTATTTGCGTTGAGTGTTCCCTTGGCATGGCTGAGCTGAATCCAATCGGCAGATGCAGTTGCCTGCCAGTTGATGGTTTGTGGCTGGCACAAATACACATCTATAAAATATTGCTGTTGGAAAATATCATCGAATGCTGGTAATTGATTGCGGTGAATGCTGTCGGCCGCTTCTATTGCCAGTTGCCATGCTTGGCTTGGCTTTGCTATTTCAGGCAATACCGGTGTTGGCAAAAACACAGGCAGGTTGCGTGGCTGCATCGACATCATGTGGTGCCATTTGCCGCCACTCATGGTTGTGTTGTAATGCCTTGTTAGTAGTGCAATGCTGTCGTAAGCAGCGGTTGCTTTTGCTGCATAATGAGTAGCACTCAATCGCTGCTGTTGTTGGTACAAACTGGCTTTGTGTTGGTACAACCATTTTTTGTTCATGAGTGCTGCACCCATCACCGGGTAATACATCAATTGGTAAAATGCATCGGCTCTGTGCAACGAAAAATTTGGCTGCAATTGTTGAACTGCTTTTTGCAATTGCTCATACATGTGGATGCGTTTGGCAGCCTCGTCGCCGTAGTAAAAATGATTGTATGCGGTTGCACTTGTTTTGGTGGTGGGTTCTGTTTGGCTCCAGCCCATGAATTCTGGTTTGCGTTCAAAAGCAAGTTGGTAATAGTGCCACATGATGCGGCTCATTTGCGCAGCGTATTGATGGCTCAGGTTGCTGGCCAGCCATTGCTGCAGGTGTTGCTGCACATAGCTGCTTTGGGTAAATGGTTTCGTTTGATAGGCCATATCCAGAAACATTTCTATGTTGTACTCCAGCGGTTTTATATCACCTACGTTGAGTATCCACAGTTTAGTGGCCCCCTGCTGGTATGCCTTCATCATTTCTTCCCTGATAAGTGCCGGATGCTGCGAAGACAGCCACAAATAATCGTGTGGCCTGCCCCAGTAAGAAGCATGATAATACACACCGGAGCCGCCATTGCGTTGCTGCTCTGCCGCATTGCTCAGGCGTTGTATATACCCATAGTTATCATCGGGCCATACAATGGTAATGTCGTCAGGAAGCTGAAGACCGTTATCATAAATTTCCAGCACCTCTTTGTAAGCTGTAAATACCTGCGGAATACTTGTTACATTTTTATGGATATATGTGCCCAGCAACTGGCGTTGATCTTGTACAATTTGTTGTAGCAATGGCACTGCTTCTTTGGCATCTTTTACGCCTTCCATCTTGCTGTCGTGTACGCCCCGCATGCCCATACTGTACATGGCATTCAGTCCCTTACTTTCTTGTACCCTTTCTTTCCAGTATTGGTACACGGCTGGTTTGTTGGTTACATAATTAAACGGCCCCATGGTATTGCTGTGCCACTCACGGGTATTGGTGCGGAGCATAGGCTCGGCATGCGAAGTGCCAATGACGATGCTATAGTCTTCAGCCATTTGTACATTGCCGGGTATAGTGAAAAACGGTTTGGTTACTTCGTGCATGGCAGGCCAAATCAGGTTGGCTTTCAGGCGCAGCAATAGTTCAAAAATTTTGGCATAGGTCTTGGGGCCAATATCTCCGGTTTCGGGTTCGAAAGTCTTGGCTGCCCATGGTTGCAGGCCCCAGTCTTCATCGTTGAGAAAAATGCCGCGGTATTGTACAGCAGGAGGAGAGGAAGTGTAACTGCCTTCGCTGATGTACAATGCTTTTTTTCTGGTGGGGCTTACATCGGCCCACCAGTAAAATGGTTGCACTCCCAATTGTTTCGATAATTCAAAAATACCAAAGGCTGTACCCCGGGCATCGCTACCGGCAATGATGAGTGCCCGGGCTGTACCGGGAAATGGATGCTGTAGGGTAGTGATGGTAAAGCATTCCCATTTTCCTTGTATGGCTGTTACATTCAATCGCTTTGATGCTACAAGAGCATCAATCCATTTGTTGTGCCCGATAGTGCCGGCAATCACCGTGTATTTACCCGTTGGTTGATGTTGCAGGGGCAGCTGTTTGCCCGTCAGCAATGCAATGTCGTTACAAAAAGCTTTAGCGGCTATTTGCACCACACTGGCGTCAGTGCTGTCTGTAAGCAAGTTGGCCAATCTACCCGATGCTACCAGTGGAAAACTGTTGGCAGCAGCTTGTTCGGAAATGCGCAGTCCGATTTGCTGTGCTGCAGCTGGCAGCAATAAAAAAATGCTGGCAGCCATGGTTAGCAAATGCATCCTGAATGCAAGCTGTTTCATAACTGTTATTTTTCTTGTACAAATGCTACATCATCGATGTAACAATAGGCAAGTGCATTTGCTTTTATGTAAAATCCAATGTTGGCTTGTCCGTTTTTTACCTGCACCTTATTCAGTGTTACCCGGTGCCATACTTCGGTGTTGCTGTGTAGGGGCAGGCGGTAGGTTTGCTGATTGCTTGTTGCAAACAGTTCCAGTTTTTCTACACCTGTACTGTATTTTACCATTGCAGAAAAAGTATAACGTCCGTTGGGCAGGGGCAAATGTTTGGTGTTGGCAATGGTTTGGTACACTTTTCTTTCAAAAGCTGTTTTGTCGCTCAGGCACAAGCTTCGTTCACCTGTTACTATGCGTCTTTCTGCCGTTGTATTGGCATGGTTGAGTACTGGTGAGCTCAATGTGTCGAGGCTGATGTTGTTGCCTTGCAATACTTCGGAATGCCAACCGGTAAGCTGCTGCTGCACTGGTTTTACCAAACTGGGTATTGCTTTCCGGTCGGCTTCAAAGCTGGGGTTGAGGGCATAATTGTTGAGTGGATTTACTTTCCAGACTCCGGTTTTTGCATTCAGGTTCCATGTATGCAGCGAATTGAACACGGGTACGCTGTCTTCGAAAGATAGCGGCACCCATTGGTTATAGCCAAGGCCGTTGCCGGCATAGTTGGCCCAACGATCGCCGCAGTACAAAATGCTGGTTTGCTTACTGCCGTGTATGCTTACAAAAAAGCCCGTTTGCGACACATGAGCATAGTCGTTTTCACAGCCTTTCATTACCTGCATGTTGTTGATGGGTGTGTAGGGGCCGCGGATATCATTCGCCACCAAATAATAGGCATACGAAGCATCCCAGCCATAAATGTTGGATGCTGCCATGTAGTAACGACCGTTGTATTGAAACATGCAATTGCCTTCACGGCTTTCACCTTCAAACACCTTGGTACAGTCGAGTAAACCAACCTGTCCGTTTTCTACACCAATTTCTGAAAGGTAGATTTTGTTTCTTCCTTTTCCGTAAGAATACACCAGAAATGATTTGCCCGTTTTTTCGTCGGCAAATACTGTTTGGTCGCCGGTATTGCTGGTGCCAATCATAGACTGCATGTTGATTTTGCGATGCCATGTAAACGGTCCTGTGGGTTGTTTGCTCAAAGCAACCAGTACTTCGGAAGCATGCTGTACCAGCATGGCGTATTGTTGTATTTCGGGCAGGTAAGCTACGCCCAATCTGCCCACCCACGTGTTACGGCCATCTTTGAGTACTTCGCTTTTGCTGAGTACATTGGCTTCAAAAGTCCAGTGCACTAAATCAGTGGATGTATAGCATGTGACAGCTTCAAAAGTGCATTGCGAAAAGGTAGTAGAAGGATTGTTGCGAAAGCTATCGGCTTCAGCATAATGAACGCCGTACCAATAATATTTTTCTTCTCCTTTTTCGTTGGCAAAACGAAAAATACCACCACCCTGACTATTGATGGGTTTGCCATCTGTGGTGTACCAAAACCGGTCGTTTTGGATAGTTGAAAATTGAGCCTGTACCAAGCTGCTGCACAGCAGGCATCCAAACACTGCACAGCCAATCATCCATTGCACCAAACGGCGCCAATATTGCGTTGAAAAATGTTGCATGCAAACGTTGTTGTGCTGTGGAAAGTACAATAGTACAAAGCATCTGCTGTCCTGAAGTGTCATGCGTATTGTAGCATGCAGCAGGTTCTATTGCATGCTGCATTTAAACCTTACCTGTTTTTCTTACCATTGGTGAGAAAGGGAAGTTGATATTTCAAAATTACCAATGGTACCGGATGGATGTATGTACCATAATCCTGACCTTTGGTTAATACATGACCGGCAACACGATGACACCCGGTTTTCATGCACAACCTTTTTTACAAACAGCAGCAAAATTGATGACCTATGACGATTGTAACCGGTTCAACTACCTATTTTAAAGGAGTGCCAGCCATACAGTACGAAGGACTTGACTCTGATAATCCACTTGCCTTCAGGTGGTACAACGAAAATGAAATAGTAGCAGGCAAACCCATGAAAGAATGGCTTCGTTTTGCTTGTGCTTACTGGCATAGTTTCAATGGTAGTGGCGCCGATCCATTTGGTGAACCCACACATCTTTTTCCATGGGATAAAAAAACAGATGCCATAGAAAGGGCAAAGGATAAAGCAGATGCTGCTTTTGAGTTTATGACAAAGCTTGGTTTGCCGTTTTATTGTTTTCACGATGTAGATGTGGTGGACTACAGCAACGACATTTTGGAAAATGAACGCCGCCTGCAAACGATGACCGGATATCTGGCTGAAAAGCAAGCTGCATCTGGCATTCAGTTGCTCTGGGGTACTGCCAATTTATTTTCGCATCGGCGGTATATGAATGGTGCCGCCACCAATCCTGATTTTCATGTGCTCACCCATGCTGCCGCTCAGGTAAAAGCAGCATTAGATGCTACCATTGCACTCGGTGGTCAGAACTATGTTTTTTGGGGTGGAAGAGAGGGCTACATGAGTTTGCTGAACACCAATATGCAAAGGGAAAAAGAGCATTTGGCTACATTTTTACACACCGCTAAAAACTATGCCCGCAGCAACGGCTTCAAAGGCAAATTCTTTATCGAACCCAAACCCTGCGAACCCAGCAAGCACCAGTACGATTATGATTGCGAAACCGTGATCGGCTTTTTACGGCAGTACGATTTGCTCAATGATTTTAGTTTGAATATTGAAGTGAATCATGCCACACTGGCTGGTCATACATTTCAGCACGAACTACAGGTTGCTGCCGATGCAGGCTTACTGGGCAGTATGGATGCCAACCGCGGCGACTATCAAAACGGCTGGGATACCGATCAGTTTCCTAACAATATCAATGAGCTGACAGAAGCTATGCTGGTGATTGTATCGGCTGGTGGTTTTAAAGGCGGCGGCATCAATTTCGATGCAAAAATCAGGCGCAACAGTACCGATGCTGAAGATTTGTTTTATGCCCATATTGGCGGCATGGATTGCTTTGCCCGTGCATTAAAAGTGGCTGATACAGTACTGCAACATTCGTCGTATAATAGCATCCGGGCCGAACGTTATGCATCCTTCGATAGCGGCCATGGCAAGGCTTTTGAAAAAGGAGAATTGACGCTGGAAGCCTTGCGGGATTTAGCTATTGCTCATGGTGAGCCACAAACCATCAGCGGTAAACAAGAATATTTGGAAAACATTATCAACAGGTTTATCTGATAGCTTGTACAGCTACAATAAAAAAGGAGTTACCATCAGTAACTCCTTTTTTTATACAGCAACAAGACAGCAAACGTAATTGCATTTATGCTTCGGCCTGGCTACGCAAAATGCCCAGTTCCAAACCACGCAATTCAGCAAGGCCCCGCAGCCGACCAATAGCGGTGTAGCCGGGGTAGGTTTTCTTTTTCAAATCATCCAGCATTTGATGGCCGTGATCGGGTCGCATAGGCAGGTTTATTTGCCGCTGCTGCATTACGCCCGAAAGGGCTTTTACCACGGCATACATATCTACATCGCCATCCAAATGGTCTGCTTCAAAAAAGTTGCCTTCTGCATCTCTTTTGGTGGTACGCAAGTGTACAAAATGAATGCGGTCGCCAAATTGCTCAATCATTTCTGCCAAAGGATTATCGGCACGTACACCCAGTGATCCTGTACAAAAGCAAAGACCATTTGCTTTTACCGGCACAGCTTGCAATAACGCTTCCAAATCGGCCCTGGTGCTTACAATACGGGGCAGGCCCAGCAATGGATAAGGCGGATCGTCGGGGTGAATGGCAAGGGTAACACCACAGGCTTCTGCCACTGGTGCTACCTCCGATAAAAAGTAGTACAGGTGCTGTTTGAGTTTGGCTGCATCAATATGTGCATAGTTGTCCAGTGCAGACAGTATTTCTTCTGGTGTAAAAGGCACTTCGCTGCCGGGCAGGCCCAGCAGACAGTTGTGAAAAATGCGGTCTTTTTCTTCCTGACTGGCGCTGTCAAAAAAGGCTTTGGCCCCCGCTATTTCGGCTTCGCTGTAATCTTTCTCTGCATTGGGGCGCTTGAGCATAAACAGGTCGAAAGCCATGAAAGCTTTTTTGTTGAAATACAGCGCCCTGCTTCTGTCGGGCAGTTCGTACGATACATCTGTCCGCATCCAGTCGAGGATGGGCATGAAGTTGTAGGTAATCACCTGCAAGCCACAGGCAGCAATATTGCGTATGCTTTGTTTGTAGTTGTCTATATGCAGCAGGTAGTTGCCGGTTTGGCGTTTTATGTCTTCGCTTACGGGCAGGCTTTCAATCACCGTCCAGGTAAGACCAGCTTCCGCTACAGCTACTTTTCTTTTTTCAATTTCTGCTACAGTCCACACTTCGCCCACGGGTATGTGGTGCAGCGCAGTTACCACACCGGTGCAGCCCGCCTGGCGTATATCCCAAAGGCTTACCACATCGTTGCCCGGCCCATACCACCGCATGGTTTGTTCAAATTTGTAGG
>JADLHL010000005.1 GCA_020848815.1 Chitinophagaceae bacterium
AGCAGTGCCTGGCAAATATGAAGGCTGTGTAGAGTATAAAAAAGGAGACAGAGCCTGGGCATAATCATGCTGCAGATAAAGCATAAGTATAAAACGAAAAAAGCCTTCCACAATGGAAGGCTTTTTTCGTTTGTGCCCCAGACGGGAATCGAACCCGTACTCGCTTTTCGGCGAACAGGATTTTAAGTCCTGCGTGTCTACCAGTTCCACCACCAGGGCGTGGTGTTTGCTCCTGTGTGTCTACCATCCCGATAGTCCCGATAGCTATCGGGATCGGGACCACCATCAGGGCGTGGTGTTTGTTTTATTAGCAGCACAAGTGTACGCTAAAAAAAACACCCCGCAGTTGCGAGGTGAAAAAAAAGAGCGGAAGACGAGATTCGAACCCGCGACCCTCACCTTGGCAAGGTGATGCTCTACCAGCTGAGCTACTTCCGCATATTGCATTTCACTTTCGTGAGGTGCTTTTTAAGAACTATCCCGTTGTTTTTGGGAGTGCAAAAATAGGAGTCTGACTATTTCTGCCAAATTTTTTTTTACGACTTATACTTTGGCGTGTACTGGGTGCTTTCAGGAATTTCTACACGTGGCTTTCCCTTATAACTTGTAGAATACATATAACCGCTGCAACCAGCTACAAAAGCCAGCAAAGTCGCTACTTGCAGGTAAAACAAAAAGCGGGAAGACTTTACCCAGTTGGTACCAAATTCCTTATCGCTTGAAGCCTGATGCTCTTGGTGATGCGCCATAGTTGATTCGATTTCGGTTGCAAAAATAAGGGGGTGATTGTGAAATTCGAACAAGGATATTCACTTATGCACAGTAAATATTTTCCAGCCCTGTGCCACCTGCATTTACAATTATCTTAGGCCCATGATTAACCGGTTACTCAATTGGCGCATTTTCTTTTTTGTGGTAGCCATGGTTATTGTGGGCGTTACTGTTTTTTACACCCGCTACCTGGCCAATAAAATATTGCTGGAAGAACGGCAACGGGTAGAAGAATGGGTGCAGGCTAACCGAACCATGCAGCAAAGCGATGCACCGGGTTCCATTGCATTGGCCAACATGGTGATCATCAACAATGAAGACATGCCGCTGATTGCTACAGATGAGAACGGCAATATTGTAGATCATCGAAATCTCGATTCCATTCAACTGCAGCGCAACCCCGGCTACCTGAAACAGCAGTTGGCCAAGCTAAAAGCCGAACATCCACCCATTGATTGGGAAATAAGCGATACCCCGCAAGTGGTTTATAAAGTATATTTCGGCAATACAGCTTTGCTAAATGAAGTGCAGTACTATCCACTGGTACAGTTATTGGTGGTGGCGTTATTCATTATTTTATTGGTGGTGTTGCTCAATACGCACAGCCGCAGTACGCAAAACCAATTGTGGGCCGGCATGGCTAAAGAAACGGCGCATCAGATGGGTACGCCTATTACGAGCTTGCGGGGTTGGGTAGAAATGCTGAAAGAATCGGAAGTAAACCCAGAAGTGGTACAGGAGTTGGAAAAAGATGTAGAACGGTTAAAACTGGTGAGTGACCGTTTCAGTAAAATTGGCTCTCAACCCAAACTTGAAACCACCAACCTGGTGGCTTTGCTGGAAGAAATGGTGAGCTACATGAAACGCAGGGCCCCGGGTAAAGTGCAGTTTGAATTTATTAGTCCATCAAAAGAAATTTTAGTGCAGGCATCTCCTACCCTTATCAATTGGGTGATGGAAAACCTGCTGAAAAATGCCCTCGATGCCATGGATGGTACAGGCTACATACGGGTACACATACAAGAGCAACCGCAGCAGGTAATAGTTGATGTAATGGATAGTGGTAAAGGCATTAGTGCGGCTAACCTGGCCCGTGTATTTGCCCCGGGCTTTACTACCAAAAAGCGTGGCTGGGGACTTGGCCTTACGCTCAGCAAACGCATAGTAGACCAATACCACAAAGGTAATTTGCACATAAAACAATCGGAGCCGGGCGTTGGCACCACTTTTCGGATGGTGCTACCCAAAGGACTTGCTGAATGATGCCGGAAAAAATTCTGCAAAATCATTTTGGATGATATTGCGGCTACACTGATATTTGCAGCCCGAATTGCCCAGGTGTTGAAATTGGTAGACAAGCCACTTTGAGGTGGTGGTGCCCGCAAGGGCGTGCTGGTTCGAATCCAGTCTTGGGCACACAAAAAGTCTGTACTACTTGTACGGACTTTTTTCTTTTAGGTAAATAAGACTATCCTTGAATATTTCAGGTTGTTTTATTGGTTGTATTACTGCTCATTTTGTTTTTTGATAAATGCTGCTACCTCTATGAGCGGCGCTACCCACAACTCCTTTTCTTGTTGCTTTAGGTACGAGAGAAATTCACTGTGGGCAGGCAACGAAACATCTAAGTTGTTTCCACCCCCAACTCCATGAAATAAAATCACCAGTAAACCCTGTTTTTCGATGGCTTCATCTACCCATTCTATCATTGAAGTAGCCGAATGGTTATTTACCATGTAGCAATCAATATTGTACACATCTATTGCATGAAGAGGATGAATAGCATGCCGTACTGCCCTTGCTGCAACAAAATCTTGCTGCATACCTTGTAAAAAAAGTGAATCACCAATTTTCATATCGCCACAAGTGAAAGCAAAGGTTCGCTCCTTTTTACCATCGATGGCATGCAAAAAAGTATTGGTCATTCGAAGTTCATCCTGCATTCTTTTTATGCTATACTGGCTAAGGTCATATTCTTTGGGCACCCATTCTCTACCAGAGGTATTGCCTACACAAGGATGAAACAATGCATGATTGCCCAGTTCGTGCCCCGTGCTTGCAACACGCCTCCACTCTTGCAGTCGATTGGCAACACTGGCAGACCCTGCAGTTATATAAAAAGTTGCCTTCAGTCCTAATGAATCCAACACCGGCAATGCATTATCGAGGTGTTGATCAATTGCATCATCATAGGTAATCACAACAGCAGCACGTTTACCCTTCCATGCAGTTTGTGCAAAAGCAGCTGGAACTTGTAAGATTGTTATACAAACAATGCTGAAAAATGCAAACATTTTATTCATTGCAATTCAATTTGAAACGGTGAAGCCGGCAATCCTTCCTTGTTATACAATACTGCACCAGTTGGATTATCTGCATAGGCATAAAAAACCTTTTGGGCATTGTTCACATCTATACCTGTTAATACAACTTTTCTGCCCACTATAGAAGCCGTTGCCTTAGTCATTGTTCCCGACTTGCTTTGTACAAAAAAATGAGGCGAATCATTTCCATTGAACAACAAACCACTACCCGTAGATTCAAATTGCAACATGATGTTTTTCTTTTTTCGAATTGCCTTTTGTATCAATGGGCCTGTTGCAACTAAATGCTTTTCTTGATAAAAGTTCTTTCTGGCCTGTAAGGCTAAACGCATTCCCACATCCGCTTTATTCTCCGGATGTATATCATTCCATTCACCTAAGTCAATTGTAACAACCATTGCAGTTTGGGCAATGCTTCGCAAATTCAATTGCTGCTGTCTTAATCCAGCCCATTCACTCCGAAGCTGTACAGTATCCGCAGGCTCCATAAAACTTGGTAGTTGCACCAGTAAAAATGGCAAGCCGGATTGATTGAACGTATTTCGCCAATCATTGATAAGGGCCTTCATCAAGGAACCATATTGCTGAAATGCAGAAGCGTTACTTTCTCCCTGGTACCAAACCACTCCTTTCAGGGCAAACCGTTGCAATGGTGCTATCATTGCATTGTATAAACCACCGGGCTTCCACCGAACGGGTGTAACTGTTGGCGCTGACTGCAATGCTGTTGTACCTATCCGGCATTTCCATTCTCCTTTGAGCTCAATGGTATCATGAGGAGTAGTTAATTGATACACTTTATCGGGCACAAAGCCACCTGCTCTACCGTTGCATTGCACCCTGATGGTTATTTCATTACGACCAATGCGCAAAACATTTGCAGGAAGTTCATACCGCCTTGCCGGATATTGATAAGTAGTATTACCAACAAAAACGCCGTTTACAAAAACGGAGTCAGCATCTATCATCCTTCCCAACTCCAACCTTGCAGACTGTTCAGTCATTGATGCCGGCACTTCAATTTCTTTTTTACACCAAACCACTCCGGGCAACTTACCCTGCATACTTTCATTCCAATAGCCAGGCACAATTACAGAGTTCCATTCATGATTGATTGCAGCATGCAGCCAATTATTCTTTAGGCCTTCATCCGCTTGTGTTAATGCAGCATTCCATTGCCGTAAAGCAAGTTGTTCCTTTTGTTCTAACCCTGCTACATATGAAGCATTTTTAAATTGCTGTAACTCATTCCATGCATTTGGAAAAGATTGTAGTGCATTTTCACTTATCCATGCTTCTGCAGGTGTACCTCCCATTGCGGCATTGATGATGCCAATAGGCACTTTATACTGCTGATATAAAGACTTTGCAAAGAAATACCCGACAGCAGTAAATCCCTGCAGGTGTGAAGGCGTCGCACTCACCCAGTTTCCCGTTGGAAAATCATTCCAAGGCTTATCGAATGCATAGTTATCCGGCACCAGAAAATGGCGAATAAAAGGAAAGCTATCATGTGCTATTTCTTGAGCATACCGGTATTTTAACCGACCGCTCATGCTTTGCTCCATATTGCTTTGACCACTACACAACCACACATCACCCACCAGTACATCCTTTATCAATAATTCGTTTTCTCCTTTAATATGCATATTGAAAGGACCGCCTGCTGCATGTGCTGGCAAGCTAATTTCCCATTTGCCATCAGCAGCAGTTATTGTTTGGAAAGTGCGATTATTGAACATCACAGCAACCTGTTCACCGGCATTGGCCCAACCCCAAATATTGAGTGGTACATTTCGTTGCAAAACCATACCACTGCTTATTAAACGTGGCAGTTTAATGGCAGCATTTACAGTTGAGATAAAAATGCCAAAGAGCAACATTAAAAACAATCGCTTTTTCATCTTCAGAATTGAGGGTACGGATGAAGTGTTTTAATAAAGCCATGCTCATCATAGTGCAGTTCTGCCACTTTTACACAACGCAAATGTGTTACACCCTTACTCAAGCTACTATCATGGTAAAACAAATACCACTTATTGTTGAAAGAAACGATTGAATGATGCGATGTCCAACCGACTACTGGTTCTAATATACGGCCGGCATAAGTAAACGGGCCATAAGGACTATCGCCAATGGCATAACACAATAAGTGCGTGTCGCCGGTTGAGTATGAGAAATAATACCGGCCATTGTATTTGTGCAACCACGATGCTTCAAAAAATCGTCGTTCACAATCGCCAGCCATCAAGGGTAAACCATTTTCATCAAGAATAACAACATCTTTCGGCTGCTCTGCAAATGATAACAAATCATCACCCAGCCGGGCAATTTTGCCACATAAAGCTGGCTCATTATCTTTTGGCAAGTATGCTAAAGGACCCGCCTCTTCGTGCAAAAAAACACCCGTTTGCCAACGCTGCAACTGACCACCCCAAATACCACCAAAGTACATATACGCACTTCCATCATCATCAATAAAAACTGCAGGGTCAATTGAATAGCTTCCTTTAATTGGCAAGGGCTCAGCAACAAATGGGCCTTCAGGCGCAGAACTCCTTGCAACACCTATTCTGAAAATACCTTCTTTGTCTTTTGCAGGAAAAAAAAGATAATAAACACCGTCCTTTTCATTAGCGTCAGGTGCCCATAATTGTTTGTCAGCCCACGGCACATCTTTCAAGTGCAAAGCCACGCCATGATCGGTAGCCATGCCATGCGGATCATCCATGGACAACACATGATAATCTTCCATCGCAAAATGACTACCCAAATCATCAAATGGAATATCGTTTTCTACATCATGCGAAGGATAGATATAAATTCTACCATTGAAAACATGTGCGGAAGGATCGGCCGTAAAAATGTGCTGCACGACTGGTTGTGAAATTGCTTCAGCATTTAGTTTGTCAAAATCAATATGATCTATTGTTGCTTCTGGCATAAAATAAATTTACTTGAATACAATCAGGCTTTTTCTCTTTTCAGTTTCAAATCACTTTCAATTTTAGCTTCCATGGCTTTGTTAATTTCATATCCGAACAACAAAACTGCACCGCCAATAAAAATAAATGCAGGTATTACACTTACCATGAGTTTAATACCATGTACTGCATCATTGGTTTGCGTTTCAGCGTCTGCTACATAACCAAAAATATCGAGCAACCAAGTGGAAATAGCGCCACCAATACTAAGACCTACTTTTAATCCGAATATCATAGCAGAAAAAATAATTGCTGTTGCACGTCGTCCATTTTTCCACTCACTGTAATCTGCTACATCTGCAATCATTGCCCATAGCAAAGGGATGGTAATGCCGTAAATAAAACCATGCGCTGTTTGTGCCACAAAAACGGCTGCAACAGCAGTATTTGAAAAGAAATAAATGACAAAAATGCACACTGCAGACAGCGCCAGAAAAATACCGTACACATTTCGTTTTCCTAGCTTATCAGCCAGCGACTTTGAAAAAAGAATGCCAATAATCATGGCAATAGTACTGGCTGCACTCGTAAGACTGGCAGCAGCAAATGGAGCACTGCCCGGCTTTTGAAACTCTTCAAATGCAGATGGAGTAAACACATTGCCCAACCAATGAATAAGCTGTTGAAAGCCCATGTTATTTAAAAAACCAACCTGGCTATCTTCCGTAAGATAATAACGGAAGAAATAGATATTCATACCGCCTTTAAGTGCAAGTGTCACAAACACGAGTATGGTTAGTGCCAACATGATTAGCCATGGCTTATTTCGCAATAAATCACTCAAGTCTTGTGTAAGTGGAGTTTTCTGTTCTTGCGGCGGCACAATTCTTTCACGTGTGGTGAGAAATGAAATCAGAAAACAGAAAACACCGGTGATGGCAAACACCAACATCACTTTTTGAAAGCCAGCAGCTTTATCGCCATCGCCTACTGATAATGCAATAGGCAGCAATAAAACCTGTATGATAAACTGTGCTACCATTACCGCTACAAAGCGATAAGAAGATAAGCTGTTGCGATCTTTCATATCTCCGGTGAGCACTCCACTCAATGCAGAGTATGGAAGATTGTTGGCGCTATAAATTATCACCAGCAGCAAATAGGTAATTAAAGCATAAACCACTTTGCCACTTTCATCAAAATCAGGTGTAGAAAATGCCAGTAAAGAAATAATACCAAACGGAATTGCCGTCCATAATACCCATGGTCGAAACTTCCCCCAACGGGTATTTGTTCTGTCGGCAATGGCACCCATGATGATATTAAAAAAAGCACCCACTATACCACCCACCAACATCACCAAACTGGCCTTTGACGCAGGTATTTTGCAAATATCCGTATAGAAAAACGCCAGAAATGCCATGAGTGTTTGAAAGATGAGGTTGGCAGCCAAATCTCCAAGGCTATAGCCTATTTTTTCCAGGACGGACAATTTTTGCGGTTGAGCAGTCATATGGTGCTTTTACAATGTGGAGTAATGTGCTACTTAATTCTTAAGAGATAATACTGCTTCAAATGCAGGTTTGGGTGTAAGCGTTCTATCAAAAAGCAAAGGATAGTTTGTGCGTCCTCTTACAGGCCAATCATTCAGCCAACTTTGTCCATCATCTACACCCCAAAGTGTAACACGGGTTACTTTGTCTTTATGCTTTAAAAATAATCGGAATAAATTCTCGTAATCCTTTGCCTGTTGTGCCAACACATTTGCTGGTATTCCATTTACATACGGATTGAGTGAAGGATCAGTGGCCATGCGCTGGTTTACATCGGCACCTTGAAAATTGCGGGGCAATACTTCGATATCTAATTCGGTAAACATCACTTTCAAGCCTAAAGCAGCGTAGGCCTCAATACTTTCTTCAATATCTTTCAAAGGCACTTTTCCAACATGCCAATGTCCTTGAATGCCCACACCATCAATTCGAACACCTGCCGCTTGAATCTTTTTGATGAGCTGAATACAGCCATTGCGTTTAGCCGGTTGCTCATTGTTGTAATCATTGTAATACAACTCTGTATGGGGCGCCGCTTGCTGGGCCAATCTGAAAGCTTCTGTTACATAGTCTTCGCCAAGTTTTTCCAGAAAAACTGATTTGCGCATGGTACCATCTTCATTCAAAGCTTCATTCACCACATCCCATGAAAATATTTTTTTATCGTATCTGGACGCAATAGTTGCAATGTGATTCGTAAAGAATGTGCGAAATGAATCAACACTATTTATTTTTCTGGCAAAGGGTGAGAGCTGACTATGCCATATCAAAGTATGACCGTTTAGCTCCATTTTATTCTTATGTGCAAAGGCCACGAGCTTGTCTGCTACCGTAAAGTCATAGGTATCCCATGCCGGGTGTATTACTTCACTTTTCATTACATTTTCCGGCGTAAGTGCATTAAACTGCTGCATGATTAATGCGGTCATCTTTGGATCACGTTCTTCTATCTGTGCCGTATTCAATGCTGCACCAATCTTAAATTCATTCTTAAAAGCGTTCTTCAAGGATACTGATGCAATTGTGTTTTTTTTGCTGCTACTGCATTGAAAAAAGATAATTGAAAGCGATGCAAAAACACAGATTCTACAAAAGATTATTTTCATAGCAAGAAATTTTTAGTAGTACGGTTTTAATTGTTGATTGTTTCTGGAGGGCCAAGAAAAGAAGATTTCAGTCCGCCGAAGTCGAGCACCAATTGTTGCACAACAATACCTGGATGAAGCACTTTCAACTTCACAACTTGCTTTCCGGCTTTTTCTACACGGTGTTGTGTTTGCTTCACTATAATGTTATTGGCTACCCATTTCTCCCAAGTTTTTGTAACGGCGTCATCTTTGTTAATACTGATTATCTGCGGAGCTTCATTGTTTATGCTTACTGCAATTTGCAGGCCTTCAGGCAAGTGCCAATAATTAAGCGAAGGCGAGAGGTAAGTATTCAGGCGCAGGTTACCAGTATCATAAGTATAAAATTCATACTCAACTGTTGGAGCCGGCGCAATAGAAAACGAAGCATGTGTTACCGGAAAGGTAGTTATTGCATTACCCACTCTGCCATGGTTTGGAAGAACTTTCCAGCTTACACCTTTCGGCGAGGCTGATCTGGAAAAATGGTCTGCCTGAATTGATACAACACCATCCTTCTCATAGAAGGCCCTTCCTCTTACATCGGCTGGTACGTTTGCTTTTCGAACGTTGAGATCATTTGGTTTTGCTAAAGAGACAGGCACCGATCCTTCCAATACTGTTTCAACAAAAGGCATTTTATTCACAGGTGGTTGTTGCCAATAGGTGTAACCAATATGTGTTTGGCTCATCATGTGTTTCCACTTTCCATTTTTAAGATGATGGTATTCTTCAGTAATCAATGAGTCATTTTCAAAGCGACGTTTTGCTTCCGTAGCATAGCCATTTGCTTTTACATCATTCAACTTTGCCGATTGCTTATTGCGGGCCACTGCGTAATACAGTTGATATAAATTTTCAGAAGCCTTTATAGGATGCAGCACCAACTGATAGTATGCATCTCTTAAAGAAGGAGCTATTAAATGGTGAACCTGCTCTGCCTGCTTCAATAAACTATTATAGTTGGAAACCATTCGCTCCCATTCATTGTAATGAAAAGAGAAAGTATTTTCATCTAGTAACTCAGGCTTACGAAGGCTGTTCATTTTGGTATAACCGTCTATAAGTGCTCCAATTTCTAAAGCCTGCGATTTACCAAATTGTGCTGCACTCCAATTGCAGGTATATTGCTGTAAATCATCAGCACCAATGGCATCGGGGTTCCATGCATAATCCAAAAAAAAGGATATCGGAAACTCCATGGGTTTGATATCGCCGACATTTACAATCCAAATTTGGCGGGCGTTGTATACCCATGCAAGGTGCATTTGCTCCCATATACGGGTAATGTGATTTGTATTTATCCATTTATAATTACGAGGCCCACCTACATAATCGAAATGATAGTATATGCCATATCCACCTGCACGTTGTTTTTCATTAATAGAAGGCAGGCGACGAATGTTTCCCCAATTATCATCGCATAACAACAACGTTACATCATCGGGAACCCGCATACCTTGGTCGTAATAGTCTTGCACTTCTTTGTACAGTGCCCACAATTGAGGTGTTTGCTTTGCCGGCTTGCCACTAACATCAGCAATAATTTCTCGTTGATCGGCTACAATTTTTTCCAAGAGTGCAGTTGCAGTTTCACGGCTCATGGGTTCATCTCCATCACCACGCATGCCCAGGGTTATTATTTTTTCATTCCAAGCACGTTGCACCCCCTTTCGCCAAAAATCTTTCAAGTCTGCTTCTGTACTATCATAATTCCATTTTTTTCCCTTGCCGTACCTCCGCCATTCATCATGAGCTCTCATCAATGGTTCATGATGAGATGTACCTATAACAATGCCATATTCATCAGCCACTTTAATATTGAGGCTATCATCATCATAAAAAGCGTTACCCCACATAGCTGGCCATAGATAGTTGGCCTTTAATCTCAACATCAATTCAAACACATGACTATAAAATTGATGATTGAATCCACCAAATTTCTCTTTACTCCAACTACTCAAAGCCGGGGCTTCATCATTGATAAAAATGCCCCTGTAACGCACTTTTGGAGTGTCAATAACTTTAACCCCGTGATATAAATACAAATCATCCTGATGTTGCACAGTTACATCAGCCCACCAATACCATGGCGAAACTCCCATTTGTTTAGACAACTCTAATACACCAAAAGCTGTACCTCTTCTGTCACTTCCTGCAATTACCAAAGCATTTTGAATATTACTGACAGGAGCTGCAATTGTTTGTAAAAGGTAGCCCTCCCATTTACCAAAAATACTTTTGGTATTGATCTTTTTTGCTGTAGACAATTCTTTGATAAACTCCGACTTAGCAATGCTGCCCACTATAATCACATTGCCCTTTGCTTGAGAAAGACGATGATACAACAGAGGTTTTTTACCAAAAACAGCCTCCATGTCTTGTTGCAATAATCTAACAGCCAACAAAACCGTCGGGTCATCATGCTCATCTACACAAATGGCCATTTGTTTCAAAGCGATACCATTGATAACAGGTTGCTTCGTTAATAATGTTTGAGCTGAAGACCTTTGCCAAAAGAACAAACAAAAAAGTGATAATATGAAGTATTTGTGCAACATATCAAATCAAGCAACAAAGTTTCGAAGAAAGCTTAAGTGTTAAAAAGATCTGTCATCTACAATTGAAGACACATGATTGGTACAGCAGCGTATTAGCATGTCTTAATGACCATTTCCTGGTGCATAAGGAAATGACAGTGATTGATAGTATTGTAGTGTGTGCAAGGGCGGTTCTACACCTTTGGGCAAGGGTAATTTGGAAAAGGTTTGGAAATAGGATAAACATGCGTCTTTCCACCAAACAGCTTCTTGCTGCTGAACATGTAAGAGCATTGTTACTTGTTTGAATTGAGCCTCATTCACGTGTTGTTGCACGGATTGCCAAAGTTGTTGCATAGCTCTTACGCCATTTACTCCTTCCTGATATTTATGCGAAAGATTTGCCCAAAATGTTTGCCCGTTATCCATTGTAAACTGCCATGGTACATGATGGAACCATGCCAGCCATTTATCATCAATAGTATTTATGTTTTCCCATTTTTGCTGTATGGGTTCAGCATACTGAGATAATGCGTTGCTGCCGTTTTTTGTTCTGTCAAATCCTATGCCTGCTGTATCGGCACGATGGAAATAAGTACAGTTCCAATCTTCACGACTGGCCTTATTAAACCACGGTGCCGGACCATAATGATGGCCGTACCCCATAATATGATGCAGCCCTAACGGCGTCATATAATTCACCGCATTTTCATGAGACTGAAGCATGATGCGCTTAATTATATTTTTTGCCTGAGGGTTTGTAGTCAATGTTTGAGCTATCCATTCATCGGCTATGGTTTCACTGCTCAAATCGGGATTCCATGCCAACCGACCAAGTGCATACCAATTGGCTTGCGCAAATGGATGTCCTGTCCAATTCAAATCGCTTCCAATATTTGCCACACCGGCCATGCCTGTATGCTTGTAATCAAAAGAAGAGCCGTCAATTACCCTAGCAACAGAACTTCCTTTATATGGCCGATAAGTATCTGCGTCCAACACCTCTCTAAACATGGGCGCCAGATACACTAAATGGGTTGCAAAACCCAGATACTCTTGAGTGAGTTGAAACTCCATCATCACAGGCGTTTTTTGCATCGCACCAAACAAAGGATGGAAAGGTTCTCTTGGTTGAAAATCGATGGCACCATTTTTAACCTGTAGCAACACGTTGCTGGCAAATTGACCATCTAAAGGAACAAATTCCTGGTAAGGTTGCTTGTACCGGTCTTCAGGTGTTTCATTGCTATATACAAATGCCCGCCATATAACCAAACCGTTATGGGGTTGTAAAGCAGCAGCAAGCATGTTAGCACCATCTACATGATTTCGGCCATAGTTTTGTGGGCCTGGCTGCCCTTCGGAATTTGCTTTTACCAAAAAGCCGCCAAAATCTGGTATCTGTGAATAAATCTCTGCGGCCTTTTGCATCCACCAATCTTTCACCTGAGCATTCAGAGGATCAGCGGTTTGTAAACCGCCAATTTCGATGGGGGCACTAAACCTTGCTGTGAGAAAGACTTTAATACCGTATGGCCTAAATAAATCCGCCATGGCTTTTACCTTCTGCAAATAAGCCGGCGTTAAAACAGTGGCATTCGCATTGACATTTGTAAGCGATACTGCATTAATTCCAATAGAAGCATTAGCCCGTGCATAATCCACATAACGATCGTCTACATAATCTGGTAGTGTATGCCAGTTCCAAATTGAATTACCGGCGTATCCCCGCTCCACGGTTCTGTTCAAATTGTCCCAATGATTGAGCATTCGTAACTGCAACCTGGGCTTAGATTCAATTGAAAGGTTAGCTAAAGGCTGCTCAGATGACATGATTTGAAGCAAGCGGAATACGCCGTAGAGTAAGCCGATATCTGTGTTCGCACCAATGAAAAGTTGTGTTTTTCCAGAAATTGTAACCGATTTCAATTTAAAACCTTCATTTCCAAGTCGTTTGAGCTCTTCTGGCGTTCCGAAACTGTCAAGGTTCAGCTCAGCAAAAAGGCCAATGACAATACCATTACCAATAGCTAAATCATTTTTAATCAATAGTTTATATCCAGTCAATCCAATAAATGCCCTTTCAAGTTCCTTTCGTATAATAGTCCTTGTTGGACTATTTTCTTTCATTGATACAGAAGAAAACAATCGGTAGCTGTTTTTGATAGCTGCATTTTGTACCTGCGCATAGCGTAACCATAAATGATATCCAGATTCTGCCAGTGCAGACAATGACAATGCCCAAAGGGCTATGGTAAAAAATATTCCTCTCATGGCAGTAGCGAAAACGTTATTTCTTTCTTGTTGATGAATCTCGGATGATGAGTTCGGAGCGAACAATGATGGTAGAGGTTTGCTTAATGTCAGCCAGTCCTTTCAGGTGACTGATGAGGTTGCGGGCAGCAATTACACCCATATCCCAACCCGGATAATCGATGGTTGTAAGATGTGGCTCAACTACTCTACTGATAGCATCATTATTGAAGCCTACAACTGCAATATCTTCTGGAATGCGCAATCCGTTTTCCTTGAGTGCCTGCATACATAATGCTGCCACAAAATCATTGGTGATGAATAAGCCATCGGGCCTAGGTTTCATTCTTAAAATTTCAAGGGCACATTCTAATGCACTTTGTTCGCTTAAATCTTTTATCAATACTAACTTATTATCAAGCGGTAGTTTATTATCATAATGCGCATCTACAAAACCCTTATGGCGCTGGGCATACACGTTTCTCTTTAAGCTGGCCGTAACCATTGCTATACGCTTACAACCCTGCTCAATTAAGTGCTGAGTAGCCATGTAACCACATCTGTAATTATCTATAATTACTTTAATGGTGTCGCTGTTTTCTTCCACCCTGTCAAAAAATACGACCGGAATTTTTTTCTCTTCGAATGGCTTAAAATGTTCCAGATTGGTAGTGTCGAAAGAAAGAGACGAGATAAGTCCATCTACTCTTTTATGAAACAGGTTTTGAGCATTTGATTGCTCTTTGGTAAAACTTTCTGAAGAGTGGGCAATAATTAAATCATAGCCAGCCTCCGTTGTTACACTTTCAATACCCGCCAATACAGAAGTGATGAAGTTTGAGTTTAATTCATGTACCATTACGCCTATCGTATGGGTAGATTGCTTGCGTAAATTGCTGGCAAATGTATTATGCCTGTACCCAAGCTCTTTAGCCAATTCGAAAATGCGTTTTTTAGTTTTTTTACTTACAACAGGATCGTCATTTAGCGCCCTGCTAACTGTGGCAATGGATATTTTCAGCTGTCTTGCCAAGTCATAAATAGTAACTTCCTTTCCTTTTATCATACAATCGTTTACATGCTTACTGTAAAGCTATGGAAAACTTTTTTCCAAAAAAATTTATGTAATCGGTTACATTTTTCAGAAACTTTCTGATATTAGCAGTGCCATTAACTCCTACATATCCATTTTCCCGGAAATGAAAGTCAACGATTGCTTTTGTCAACCTGATGCTTATACAGAAAGTATCATTCGCCAATTGAATGCTGCCATTGGCAGATCCAAAACGGGCAACAATTCACTTCATTTTATTGAATGCCTGCAGCTGCCATATTATTTACTTACTGCCAGCTACTTGAGCGGAACCGAAAGAGCTGCGCCTGATTAGCTTACCCTCTTTGTACCAATTTCTATTTCACAACTTTCTTTAATAAATAACTGCTATATGAAACAAATGACTTTGGGCAAAAACCAACTCCTCAAACGTGTGAAGAATACCCGTTTTTGGCTGGTTTTCGGATTGCTCACCATGGCTTTGGCCATGGAGCCCGCTCTTTCTTTTGCACAAGAAAAAGTAACCATTAAAGGAAAGGTACAATCCACTCAAAATGTACCACTACCAAACGCCTCCGTCAATATTAAAGGACAACAGAAAGGAGTTACTGCCAATCAGGACGGCCTATTTACAGTATCTGCAAACGTGGGTGATGTACTGACGATATCGGCAGTAGGCTATCTGGCTCAAGATTATAGAGTGGCCGCCAATGCTACTGATATTATCATTTCTCTTTTGCCGAGAGACAATCAGTTAGGTGAAGTAATTGTAGTGGGTTACGGTACTCAACGGAAACGTGATGTAACTGGCGCTGTTACATCTGTAAAAGAAAACGAACTACGAGAAGTACCTGTAGCCAACCTGCAACAGGCACTTCAAGGCCGGGCGGCAGGTCTTGAAATTCAGCGTACCAGCAACCAACCAGGTGGTGGTGCACAAATTCGCATTCGTGGTACCCGTTCTATTTCTGGCTCCAACGAACCATTGGTGGTATTAGACGGTATACCGTTTGAAGGCACCCTGAATGATATTAACCCCGACGATGTAGCCTCAGTAGATATTTTGAAAGATGCTTCTGCTACTGCTATTTATGGTTCGAGAGGTGCAAACGGCGTATTGCTGGTGACAACAAAACGGGGCAAATCTGGCGAAGCCCGCCTTTCTTACAATGGCTATTATGGTATTGGTCAGGTGGCTAATCCCTATCCCATTTTTAATAGTGCGGAGTATCAGGCTATGCGAAATATGTCTACATGGGGCCAAGGCTATTTGCCAGCCGAAGTTGCTGGTCGTAATGCCGGTGTAAATACCGACTGGCAAGATATAATGTACCAAAACTCTCGCCGTACCGACCATAACCTGAGTGTAAGTGGTGGTGGCAATGGTAACAACTTTATGCTAGGTGGTGGTTATTACAACGAAACCACTGTTTTGCCAGGTGAAGAATTTACCCGTTACACTTTACGTGCAGCTATTGATGCAAAAGTGGGCAAACGTATTAAAGTAGGATTGACTTCACAAAACACATTCAGCATTCAGAAAGGATCGCAATTTGTATCTGGTAGTCCGTTGTTCAGAATGCTTGCTATGAGTCCGTTGGTTTCACCTTACGATTCATTAGGCAATATTGTACCTACGCCATGGGGAAATATTGATGACATCAATGCTGGCGGCCGTTACAGCCCACTGTACCTTAAGACAAACAACCCTGAATGGGTAGACAGGGTTCGTCGTTTACGCACCTTCAACAGTTTATATGCAGAAGTAGAAATTATGACTGGCTTGAAGTACAGAGCTAATCTGGGTTTGAGTTTTGCACAACAGCACAATGCCCAATTTCAGCCAGAAGATTTGCCAGGCAAACCAAGCTTTTTCCGTGCCGTTCAAGGCAATATTGCTTCAGTACAAAATGGAGAAACTTGGGGCTATACACTCGAAAACTTACTGACTTACGACAAGCTGATTAAAGACAAACACAAAATTAACTTCACAGGTTTGTACAGTATTCAAGAGAATCAATCGTTCGACAACTTTGTACAAA
>JADLHL010000006.1 GCA_020848815.1 Chitinophagaceae bacterium
CAACTCTAACCGGCTATCGGTTTTGGTAAATGGTACTGAAATCTTCGGACGGTTCATAACATAAAAAAGCCAGCTGTTTCCAACTGGCTTTAAAGATAAATCATGTATGCATTAGGCTTTGCCTTCTTCTACGGTTGGTTCCGATTCGCGGCTTTTCATGGTAAACACAATCTTCTGATTGTCCTTATCAAAACTGGCTTCGAGCACATCGCCCTGCTTGATGTTCATGTTCAGAATTTCTTCTGCCAGCGGGTCTTCCAAATACTTTTGGATGGCCCTGTGCAGCGGACGTGCACCAAACTGTGAATCGTAGCCTTTGTCGGCAATGAAGTCTTTGGCTTCTTTGGTGAGTTCCAAACTAAAGCCCAGATTGTTCAATCGCTTCATCACATTCTTCATCAAAATATCGATGATAGAGAAGATGTTTTCTTTCGACAAACTATTGAAGATGATTACATCATCGATACGGTTCAAAAACTCCGGACTGAAGGTGCGCTTCAATGCTTTTTCAATAACGGCCTTGTTGTTTTCTTCGGCACTTTGCATACGGGTGGCGGTAGCAAAACCAACGCCTTCACCAAAATCTTTTAACTGGCGTACACCAATGTTAGATGTCATGATGATAAGGGTGTTTTTAAAATCTACCTTGCGACCGAGGCCATCCGTAAGCTGACCATCATCTAATACTTGCAACAAAATGTTGTAGATATCCGGATGCGCTTTTTCAATTTCATCGAGCAGGATAACGCTGTAAGGTTTACGACGTACTTTCTCGGTGAGTTGTCCGCCTTCTTCGTAGCCTACATATCCCGGAGGCGCACCAATCAAACGGCTTACCGTAAACTTCTCCATGTATTCACTCATGTCGATACGGATGAGTGAATCTTCGCTATCGAACATGTAACGGGCCAAAGCACGGGCCAGCTCTGTTTTACCTACACCTGTTGGGCCAAGGAAAATGAAAGTACCAATCGGCTTCTTGGGATCTTTTAAACCTACCCGGTTGCGCTGAATAGCTTTCACTACTTTCAGTATAGCTTCATCTTGTCCGATGACCATGTCCTTCATATCGTCGCTCATGCGGCGTAGCTTCTCTGTTTCGGCCTGCACCATGCGTTTTACAGGAATGCCGGTCATCATGCTCACCACTTCCGCAATGTTTTCTTCATCTATCGGATAGCGGGCATGCTTGCTGTCTTCTTCCCATTCGTTCTTGGCTTTTTCCAGTTCTTCGCCAAGGCGTTTTTCGGTATCCCGCAATGAAGCAGCTTCTTCAAAACGTTGGCTTTTTACCACCTTGTTTTTCTCCAGCTTTATTTCTTCAATGCGTTTTTCCAGGTCCAGAATATTCTGTGGTACGTTGATGTTTTTGAGGTGCACACGGGCTCCTACTTCATCCAATACGTCAATGGCTTTGTCGGGCAGCAATCTGTCTGTCATGTACCGATCGCTGAGTTTTACGCAGGCTTCAATGGCTTCATCATTGTAGCTTACGTTATGGTAGTCTTCGTACTTGCTTTTGATGTTTTGCAGAATCTGAATGGTTTCTTCCACGCTGGGTTGCTCCACAATCACTTTTTGAAAACGACGATCGAGGGCTCCATCTTTTTCAATGTGCATGCGGTACTCATCCAGGGTTGAAGCACCAATGCACTGGAGTTCGCCACGGGCCAACGCAGGCTTAAAGATGTTGGAAGCATCCAGTGAACCACTGGCACCACCAGCACCAACGATGGTATGAATTTCATCGATGAACAAAATAACATCTCTGTTCTTTTCGAGTTCGTTCATGATGGCCTTCATGCGTTCTTCAAACTGACCACGATATTTTGTGCCAGCAACCAATGCAGCCAGGTCCAAACTAATCACTCTTTTGTCGAACAACACACGGCTTACTTTGCGCTGCACAATGCGCAGTGCCAAACCTTCCACAATGGCGGTTTTACCCACACCGGGTTCACCAATTAGAATGGGGTTGTTCTTTTTACGGCGAGATAAAATTTGTGACACCCGTTCTATCTCTGCTTCACGCCCCACAATGGGATCCAATGTGCCTTGCTCTGCCAGGCGGGTGATATCGCGGCCAAAGTTGTCGAGCACAGGTGTTTTGCTTTTTTGCGCACCACCTTGCTGCTGGCGTTGTTTGGATGCACCAGCACCATAACCGCTGCCTTTTTTCTCCTCTTCAAAATCATCGTTATCGTCGTCGGAGTATTCGGCACGGGTGTTGAAATCGCTGTTGAGTAATACGCCCAATTCATTTTTGAAAACATCGTAGTCTACTTCATACTGCATCAGTATTTGTGTAGCAATATTTTCTTTGTTTTTCAAAATGCTCAGCATCAGGTGTTCGCTTTCTACGGTGCCACTCTTTAGCGATTTTGCTTCGAGTACCGTTACACGAATCACTTTTTCTGCCTGCTTGGTGAGCGGCAGGCTGTTGATGTTGGCAATATTTTTTCCTGTTTTATCCCGCACGGCCAGTTCTACTTCCTTGCGCAATTCGTACAGGTCTACGTTCAATTGTTTCAGCACTTTGATAGCTGTGTTTTCGCCGTCTCTTATCAGGCCAAGCAACAGATGCTCGGTGCCAATAAAATCATTGCCCAACCTCAATGCCTCTTCTCTGCTGTAGGAAATTATTTCCTTTACCTGTGGTGAAAAATTACCGTCCATATGTGTGCTCTCCTGTTGCTTACAATATTAAAGATTATTTTCGGGGCTCAATCCTTTGCTGAAATACACATGTTGTGAATTAAGGAACAACCTCCACAACCTGCCCGTTTCAACATTCACGATGCCGGTTGAATGCATTACGATTCAGGAACAATTTAGGTTGTGAAGGAATCGGTAATCCTGAAAAGCGGCAACAACTTATACACCGTTGTTTATGAACGTCAAATTAGATACCAAGGAAAAATTTCACGAAATCAGCCTCCTCGATGGCGTATTAACTGCTAATATGACAGCCGACTTTGCCGAAATGCTGTCTGTTGTACAAAAACAACCGCCATTTAATGTAGTGCTGTCATTGGAGCAGGTGCAGGAAGTACATGCAGATATGCAGCAGGCACTGGCGCAGGCTCAACAAGCTTACTATGAGCTCAACTATTCTTTTGTGATTTGCTGCATGCAGCCAGCTGTAGAAGAAGCGTTTGACAAAGCCGAACTCCTGGAAATGATGAACGTAACGCCTACCCTGAGCGAAGCCTGGGACATTGTGCAAATGGAAGAAATTGAGCGGGAACTGATGGGCGATTTTGATGCGGAATAATTCATATCCGTTTTTTGCAGCATACGCAGCCGATTGATTGTCATTTGCATTTACCCACTACACTGCACCGCTTATGTACGGACTCACCATTCTCGGCAACAACTCGGCTATTCCTGCGTATGATCGTCACCCCACAGCACAGGCCCTGTATTGGAACGACGAAGTGTTTTTGATTGATTGTGGAGAGGGTACACAAATGCAGCTTACCCAATACAAAATCCGCCGGGGCAAAATCAACCACATTTTTATCAGTCATTTGCATGGCGATCATTATTTCGGACTCATTGGCCTCATTACTTCCTTTGGATTGATGGGCAGGGAACAGCCGCTGCATATTTATGCACCGGCCGGTTTGGAACAAATTATCCATTTTCAGTTACAGGTTGCCGATACTACGCTCCCATTTGATTTGCAGATACATACTATTGAAACTGCCGGCACATTACTTAGCAACAAGCATGTGCGGGTGGACTGTTTTCCGGTAAAGCACCGCATTCCTTGTTTTGGCTTCCGCTTTACGGAGCAAAAAGCACCCCGGACTTTACTTAAGGAAAAAGCTGTGGCCGCAGGCATACCGCAATACTTCTACAACCGCCTGAAGCTGGGTGAAGATTACATCAACAAAAATGGCGAAGTAATACTGAACGAAACAGTAACTACTGCAGCGCCAGCACCATTGAGCTATGCTTATTGCGCCGATACGGTGTACCTGCCGGAAATATCCGTTCATCTGCAACAGGTTACATTGATGTACCACGAAGCCACTTTTTTGCAAGATTTGGAAGAAAGAGCCGCAGCCCGTTTTCACAGCACCAGCAAACAAGCCGCTATGATGGCGCAGCAATGCCAGCCACAGCGATTACTCATCGGTCATTTCAGTAGTAAGTACGAAGACTTGCAGGAGTTTGAAGATGAAGCCCGAGCAGTATTTCCTACAACAGATTTGGCAATTGAAGGCGTTACTTATTTGCTGCGCCGTTCAGCCGAAGCAGGTAGCTAAAAAAAGAGGGTAATTGTTTGCGCCAGGCGGCTTCGTTGTGCTGCGCCTGTGGCGAAATAATTTCAACCAATGATGTTGGTTTTCCTTGTTTGGCCAATGCAGTCATGCGTTGCATCTCGGGCACCATGGTTTCGCCTTCCAAGCCGCCGGCATAAAAGAACAGCCGCTTTTTCCGAAAAACTTTTTGCAGCTGATGGGCTGCATTGAAAATTTCAGGAGCTGTCCAGTATGCAGGAGAAAAAATACCTGCACCAGCAAAATGTTGAGGCGCTTGCAATACAGCCTGAGTACTGATAAGTCCGCCCATGCTGCTGCCTGCTATCCATGTATTCGAAGCTTTAGTATTGGTACGATAATGTGCATCTACCCAGGGCTTCAATGTATCCGTAATCCATTGCACAAATGCACGTCCGTCGGCTTTGCCAAAACGGGGATGGTCATATGGATTGTATTCATTCAGCCGTAGCGGGCCTGCATGATCAATACCAACTACAATCATTGACTTACCTGTGGCTAGAAAAATGGAATCGAGTACTTCATCCACCTGCCATTCGCCAAAGCTTCCCGATGTTACATCAAAGAGGTTTTGACCATCCATCATGTACAACACCGGATACTTGTTGTTGCCCTGCGTATAATCGGGTGGCAAATACAAACGAATGGTTTTGTTTTCTCCCTTTCGTTGTACAGCAGCAGGTAATATATGTACATTGGCAGAAGCTGTTGAAACAATGGGCTTGCCTGCATGCAAGTGCTGAAAGCTTTCAATACGAATTGTAACGCTTGTGTCTTTCAGCAATTTGATGATGCGGTTGTTGATGCCTCCACCGTTACTGGTACATTCTACTTTTTCCCAGCTACCCAAAGTGCATTTAAACTCCAGCAATGCAGCAGCAGTAGCTTGTATGCGCAGCTCTCCCTGATTATTAAAACGATAGTTACTGTCTTTCGGATTCCAACCATTGAAATTGCCGGCAACAAATATTTGTTCTGCTGAAATGCCCTGCGGCAAATCTTTCAGCGAAAGCAAAAGGGTTTGTGCCCACCCGTTGGTTTGCACAAACCCCATCCAGACCAGTAAGGTCAATATTGCTTTATTCACTTACAATAAGCTTTTCAGTTTTGGCATGTGCACTGCACTCAGCGGCACCAATGGCAAACGAAGGTGGTTGCTAATAATGCCCATTTCACTCAAAAATGCTTTTACACCTGCAGGATTGTTTTCTACAAAGCACATGTCCATTTTTTCGAGGAGACTGTTTTGCAAAGGACGAGCTTCTGCAAACTGACCATTGAGGCACATGTGCACCAATTGGCTGAATTGTGCAGGATGGCTGTTGGCAATCACACTAATCACACCATCAAAACCACAGGCAATGAGCGGCATGGTTACATGATCGTCGCCGCTGATGAGCAAGAAGCCTTCCGGACGATTTTTGATGAGGTGCATGGCTTGCACCATGTTGCCGCTGGCTTCTTTGGTACCAATCACTTTGCCCGGAAAATCGTTGGCCAACCGAATGGTGGTTTCTGCACTTATGTTGGATGAAGTACGACCCGGTACATTGTACAAAATCACCGGCTTAGGCGATGCATTGGCAATAGCTGCATAATGCTGGTAAATACCTTCCTGAGAAGGCTTGCTGTAATAAGGGCTCACACTCAACACTGCCGTTACAGCATCCAAAGGCCAAGTGGCCAATTTGCGCAACACTTCTTGAGTATTATTGCCACCAATACCAACCACTACCGGCACACGGCCCGCCACGGTTTTCAAAGTAAAATCGAGTACAGCGAGTTGCTCTTCTTCAGAAAGTGTAGCTACTTCTCCTGTAGTGCCTAGTGTTACTACGTAATCGGCTTTACCGCGAAGAACATATTCAATGAGTCTTTCGAGGGCTGCATAATCTACAGCCATATCTTGCTGGAAAGGTGTAACAAGGGCTACACCCACACCTTTTAATTGTTGCATAATGTTTTTGATTTTTTGCTTGTGCTGTTGAAATACTTAAGCAACAGGATGCACTTCATAGAAGCCCATGTTGCCGAATTTTTTGATTCGCTGGCTCACCCGCTGTTCTGCGGGCACCTGTTTAAGCTCACGAATCATCGGCAGCAATGTGTCTTTCAAATATTGGGCAGCCAAATCATAATCCCAGTGGGCACCGCCCACA
Organism: Chitinophagaceae bacterium; assembly: GCA_020848815.1. Lineage (GTDB taxonomy): Bacteria > Bacteroidota > Bacteroidia > Chitinophagales > Chitinophagaceae > Phnomibacter. The sequence continues at coordinate 6,449 of JADLHL010000006.1, forward strand.
GGTTCTTTTACCACACCATCCACCAGGCCAAATTCGAGCATGTGGTCGCTGGTGAGTTTCAGTTGTTCGGCAGCAGTTTCTTTTTTCTCCCAGCTGCGCCACAAAATGGAGCTGCAACTTTCGGGGCTGATAACGGTGTACCAGGTGTTTTCCAACATCAGTACTTTATCGCCCACACCAATGCCCATGGCGCCACCGCTGGCCCCCTCGCCTATCACCACGCAAATCACGGGTACTTTCAGGCGGAGCATTTCATAAATATTGCGGGCAATGGCTTCACCCTGGCCCCGTTCTTCGGCTTCAATGCCGGGAAAAGCGCCAGGTGTGTCAACCAACGTAATAATGGGCTTGTCGAATTTTTCAGCCAGCTTCATCAGGCGCAACGCTTTGCGATAGCCTTCGGGGTTGGCCATACCAAAATTGCGTTCCTGGCGCATTTTGGTGTTGATACCTTTTTGCTGACCAATAATCATCACCGTTTCGCCGTCGAGTTTGGCAAAACCACCAACGATGGCTTTGTCATCTTTTACGTTGCGGTCGCCGTGTAGCTCCACAAAGTCGGTGGTCATTTTCTGAATGTACTTCAGCGTATATGGCCTGTCCGGATGCCGGCTCAGCTGTACTTTTTGCCAGCTGGTGAGGTTCTCGGTAATTTCTTTTCGTTTATCTACAATGGATTGTTCCAACTGTGCAATCACAGCGGTATAATCAACGCTCTTATTTTTTTCAGCATTTTTCTTGTTCACTTCAATTTGCTCATACAGTTCTTTGATGGGCGTTTCGAAGTCGAGGAATTGCCTGTTTGGATACTGGGGCATACTTGTTTTAGTTTACCTACGTATTAGATTGGGGCGGTAAAATTAAGGGTTGACGTATAGAATAAAACAGGCGGATTAACTTAATCCGCCTGTTTAGGGTAAATGTGTAAAAACCTTTATACGAAGCCTTACCTGCGGCGCAGCCATGCTTCAGGGTTTTGTGTGCCCTTATCCGTGTCAATCTGGAAGCTTACTTCGCCAACGCCTTCATCATTCAGGCCGGCACGACCTATGACTTGTCCGGGACTTACCTTTTGACCTTTGCTTACAGAAACGCCTTGCAGGTTGCTGTATGTAGTAAAATATTTACCATGTTTTACCATCACTACTTGACGGTCGCCTACGTTGAATACCGAATTTACTTCGCCATCAAACACCGCTTTTACAGGTGAGCCGACGTTTACTTCCATGGTAATGCCATCACTAGGCACTTCAATCGGCCGAGATCCAAAACCGGGAATCAAATTGTTACCCCATTTCAGCGTTACTACACACTTATCTACCGGCCATGGCAGGCTTCCTCTGTTTTCTTCAAACTGTTGAGACCGAATTAATCCTTCGGGTGTATTTTCTAAAACAGAAGTTTCCCGTTTTTTTACAGGTGTTGTAGCGGTAGGTGTTGCGGGTTTTGTACCCGTTGGTTTGGTAGCAGTAGCATTGGTACCAGCTGTAGCATTGGTATTGTTTTTTGCCGCTTCAGCTTTTAGTCGGGCAGCTTCTTCTCTTTCTTTTTTTAGTGCAGCTTCTTTTTCCCGCTTAATAACCGCTGCAATGGCGTTCTGCAATTGCTTCCGTTCTTTTTCGCGGTTAGCCAGCATATTGCGCAGCTGTTTTTCCTGACTGGAATATTGTGCTACTATTTTGTCTTTCTCCTTCTTCTCTTCTTCCAGTTCCGATTTTTGTTTGCCTTCCAAATCGAGAGCTTTTGTTTTCTCGAGCCGTTTGCCGGAGAGGCTGGCAATTTTTTCTTCCAGTAACTTTTGCGTATTTAAGATATCGCCAGCTTTCTGAGCTCTGTAGCTACGGTATATTTTGAGATAAGAAACCCTTTTTAATGCATCGGCAAAGCTGCCGGCAGAAAAAAGGAAGTTGAGAAAATCGTAATTACTGCGGTTTTTATAGGCATATACCACACTTTGCGCATACTGATCTTTCAGGGTTGCGAGTTCTTGCTTGAGTGTATCTATTTCCCGGTAAGTTTTAATGATGTCTTTTTCTACATAATACACTTCACCCTTAATGTTTTGAATCACTTGATTGCGGATGTTGATCTTTTTTTCGATACCACGGAGCACCCCCAACGAAGCTTTTTTATTCTTCTGTGCCTCGGCCAAATCTTGCTTTACATCTTCAATTTCTTTGAGCAGTTGCTGCGTTTTGCGCTGCAGTTCTTCTTTCGATTGTTGCTGCGCCACAGCAGAAAGAGATAGCAACAACAAACAAGCAGTGATCATACGTAGCATAGGCTTCAATTTGAATGGGTGGTATACAGAAATGTGAAGGATGATGCAACTGAAACGATGAGACATCGCCAGTATTACTTGGCCGTATAATTTTTAGGAATTGTGAAGGGAAATGTTTGAACCTCGTCGAAGGTTACCTGCTTAAACTCCAGCAACACATCCAGCTTCGATTTTTCGGTAACGGTAATGGCCCGCATATTGCTGAACATGCGGTTTTGCAATTGCCCGTAGTTGGTAAACGTGATACTGCAGGTACGGTTGCGCAACTCATCCACATCATCTAGTTTGCTGTGCAGTATGATGTTAGAAGCGGTATCTACCGTTACCAGGTGCTTAAAATATTCGCCGGTACTCAATGCCATCAATGTATTGCCCGTGGTTTTAAATGAATTGATATTTTGAGGAAAATACACAGGATTCCCGATTATGAGATCCTGTAACACGGTAAAATCCACAGGCAGTTGCACAATTTCTTTCAGGTACTCTACACTTCGGGCTGCAATCGTTTTTTCCAGCTTGTCCATTACCCAAACCGAATCGGGACGTACCAAAATGCGAAAGCCTTCGATGCCCAATGCGCCGGTGATGGAAATCCACATCAGGCTGTCTTTTTTAATGCGGATAAAAGCGGTAGCATTGGTATTCTTACCCTTGCTGTCGTTGAAGTCAATTTTTACTTTTCCCAGAAAATAATTGAAATCAATTTTATTGCTGTGCACCCTGTCGTAAATGACTTTTTTAATGGCCCCCGAATCCACTTCGGGATGGGTAACGGGTGTAACTGCAGAGGAATCTACTTTTTGAATGGCTGTTTGTATTTGCTTTGGTGCTTTGCAAGATGCAAGCAGCAACAGACAAGCTACGCAGCCGAAGAATATATTTCGCAATGACATACGGTTCAATGGGAGGTTCGTTCGCAAATATGCGGCAATGTGGCAGCACCTTGTGTTAAAAGGTTATTCAGCCTGCGTGGAAAGCCTTGCTGTAACGGAGATTTACTGCTTGCCGGTATGGCCAAAACCACCTGCACCCCGGTCGGTTTCACTCAGGGTTTCTACCGGTAGCCATTGTACCTGTGCTACCGACTGAAACACCAGCTGTGCAATGCGGTCGCCGGATTGAATGGTTTGTTGCTCCTGGCTCAGGTTAATGAGTATAACCTTTACCTCACCCCTATAGTCACTGTCAATAGTGCCGGGTGTATTGAGGCAGGTAATACCCTGCTTAATGGCCAAGCCGCTTCGTGGTCGTACCTGTGCCTCAAACCCTGCCGGAATTTCGAGGTACAAACCCGTGGAAACCAATGCTCTGTGTAAAGGTTCTAATAGTATCGGCTCAGGTATCCAGGCACGTATATCAAGCCCTGCAGCGCCGGGTGTGGCATACGCCGGCAGCTCATTGCCCGACTGATTGACGATGCGAACAGTAACTGCGTTCATTAATCATTCATGTTTCTTTGGAGCAATACAACGGCGTTGGCACTCAGCCCCTCGCCGCGGCCAATGGCATCCATACTTTCGGTGGTGGTGGCTTTAATGCTCACATCATCTAAATTGATTTTGAGAATGGAAGCAATAACCAACTGCATGTGGTTGATGTAGGGCTTAATTTTTGGAGCTTCCAGACAAATAGTACTGTCAATATTTACCACGTGGTAACCTTTTTCCCAAATTTTATCTACGGTTTCCTGCAGCAGCACTTTGCTGTCGATGCCTTTGTACGCCGGGTCGTTGTTGGGAAAATGTAGACCTATATCGCCGAGGGCCAATGCACCTAGCATGGCATCGCAAATTGCATGCAGCAATACATCGGCATCGCTATGCCCCAAGGATCCTTTTTCAAATGGAATTTTTACTCCACCCAACCACAAATCTCTTCCTTCTACAAGCTGATGAAAATCAACTCCTTGTCCTATCCGTAACATGATGAAATGTTTAAAAAATGATAGGCGAAAGTACACCCTTCGCCTATCTCAAAAACTGATTCTTTTCAGTAAAAAATCACTTATTCATAATTGCCAAAATCGAATGCCAGGCTAAACCGCAACGTATTGCTCAGCGGGTTGCGGTTGGTACCACTGCCACTGGGTACGAGGTAAGAAAAGTTCAATCCCATGGCGTTGAATTTCAACCCGAGACCAACGCTGAAAAACTTACGGTTGCCCTTGGTTTTATCTTCATAAAAATAACCGGCACGAAAGAAAAACTGATCGGCGTAGCTGTATTCTGCACCGACGCCAAATTGCAATTCTTTAAACTCTTCGCCCATGCCTCCGTCTGCATCGCCCATGGAGCTAAACCAGCTTGATACAACGCTTTTGCTTCTGTAATCGAGCAAGGCGGTGGCATCAATGGCGCTATCGCCGGTTGCTACCGGTGGCGTAGGAACCAGCAATTTATTAATGTCGATACCAAACATGATTTTGTTGGTTTCGTCGAAAGCTTTGGTGTAGGTAAAGCCAAGGCCAAGGTTGGCGGGGATGTAATCTTTTTCGGTTGCATTATTGGTGTAGCCGATTTTGCCGCCCAGGTTGGTAAGGGCTGCGCCAAACCGAACACCGCTTCCAAGTTCATCGGTGCCATCATAAAATGCGGTGATATCTCCGGCTACGGTATTTCCTGCCTGGTACACTACGCCACTGCTGGATGCATAGCCCCGTGCCAGGTTGCTGTTGATGTAGCGGAGCGATGCACCTGCACTCCAACGTTCGGTAAGCTTACGGCTGTAGCTGATATCTACGGCCAATTCTGTGGGCTTACCCGTACTCAGTGGGTTGCCGCTAAAATCGGTAAACTGAATATCACCCAGGTTAAAATACCGCAGTGAACCAGAAACGGCAGACTCATCATCGAGTTTGTAATAGCCTGCCAACGCTGCCAGAAACACATCGTTTACACCAATATCTTTGAGCCAGGGCGTGTAGGTTACTGATATGCCGCCCTTCGATTCGAGAAAAGGCGTTTTGGCTACGTTCCAAAAAGAAGCGTTTGCATCGGGAGCTGTAGCCACACCTATATCGCCCATACCACCGGCACGGGCATCGGGACTAATACGTAAAAATGGAACGGAAGTGGTAACTACATTAATGGTTTGTTGCGCCTCGGCAAAAAGAGCTGTAAGCAAGCCAATGCCCAACAAGGAACTACGCAGGGGTACTCTCATGAAAATAGATTTTTTAAATCAATACTGGCCTTTTCATGCCATGCATACAACGGCAGTCAGCATAAACAATAGCATAGAAAAGAGTAGACATCAGCCAATAGGCAAGTATTATTTGAGATTGTCGAAGGTAAGCAAAATCTGTTATCGGGTAAACGTAGCAAACGAATAATCGAGGTAGATATTACCCATTGCAAACGAAATGTATTGCTATTACAACAAACGGCCCTATTTATGCAGACCTGTGCATTACTGCATGGCCGGGGCTGGCAACCAATCACATGCAGCAATTACCTAACTTCCGTTTACGATTGCCATATGACAGATAAAAAACTAACTTTAAAAGACGTGCTGCGGCGCCAGTGGACTATCAGCGATATTGGCTGGCTCATCATCAACCTGATGCCATTGCTTTTTTACATCACTGGTGCCATTTCGGCCATTCAGGCATTCCTGTTGTACATGGCCGAAACCTTGATGATTGGTATGTACAATACCATCAGGCTTCTTGTTTCCTCCATCCTTCGGGCTGGTGCTGGTAATACTTTTAAAAAAGGCGATTTAATGGCCGGCCTTTTTTTTGCGGCCTTTTTTGTGGTACACTTTGGTCTGTTTGCTTACTTTCAGTTTATGATATTCATGGGAGCATCGGGGTCATTGAAAGGCATGGACTTTTTTGGCGGTTTTACAGAAGCGTGGCAACTGCTGGGCACCAACGGCCATTTGTTTTTCTACATCAATCTCGGTTTGATTTTTCTGCAAGGCGGTATTCAGTTTTTGCAAGAAGTAGAATGGAAAACCAAATCGATGATGCAAATGATGTTTGAGCCTTACCTGCGCATTTTTGTACAACAGTTTACGGTAATTGCCGGTTCCATGTTTTTAAGCTTTGGCCTCAGCGGTATATTCCTGGTAGTATTTATGCTGGTAAAAATCTTTTTCACCTGCTTTATCGATTTCAATAAACTTTTTACTGAAATAAAACGGCAGAGTGGCGATCGCTTTTAGCCATCAATCAACTGGCTACCCTCTTGCTCATTGGCCAGCAAACGCTTGCATTCATCGAGCAATTGTTGCTTATCTATAGCAACTGTACCTACTGCTTCGCATACCAAGCCACCGGCCAGGTTGGCCACAGCAGCCATGAGGGTTGCATTGCCTGTGCAGGCATAAATGGCCGATGCCACAGCTATTACTGTATCGCCGGCACCACTTACATCAGCAATGTTGCGGATATGTGCCGGTGTAATGCTGGCTTCGTTACCATCCTGCACAAATACGCCACGTTCACTTAATGTAATGAGAGAAACCTGATGCTGCAGTTGTGCTTTTAGTAATTCATGAACGTGTTGCATACCTGCCAAGGTTGGCGCTACTTCCAACAGGTTCAGGGCTTCTTTGGCTTCTTTCAAATTGGGTTTGAAAATGCTGACGCCTTTGTAAGCAAAGAAGTTTTTCCGCTTAGGATCAACGGTTGTGATGATGTTGTTTTGCTGACAGTAATTCAACAAGGCTGCAATCACTTCCTTCGTCAATACGCCTTTGTTATAATCTTCAAAAATGACTACCTGCGGTTTGTCTTGCTCAAACAGCGCAATGGTTTTATCAATGAAACGTTGGGCTTTGTCAGCAGGCAAATCGTCGCTTACTTCGTAGTCGAGGCGGAGCAAATGCTGGCTGCGGCTGATGATGCGGATTTTGTTGGTAGTCATTCGGTCATCACTTTTCCAAACACCCTCGGTATTAATACCGCGGTCCTTCATCATTATTTCCAGCAGCAGTCCGTCTTCATCGGTACCGGTTACAGTATGCATGGCCACTTTCGCACCAAGGCTCACCAGGTTCAGCGCCACATTGCCGGCACCGCCGATGCGGTATTCTTTGCCTTTTACTGCCACCACCGGCACCGGTGCTTCGGGCGAAATACGATCGGTGTGACCAAACCAGTATGTATCAAGCATTACATCGCCCACCACTGCCACATGCAAATTTTCTATCGCTTCAAATACCTGATCGAACATATACTTGGTTTGTTGCGCAAAAGTAGGGAACCCAACAACAAGGCCTGTTACGGCATTTGTAACAGGCCTTGAATTTATACTTCGTTAGCAGGGCCTACAGGTTTAAAACTCTTTCGGGCCAAATAATACAGCGGTATGCCAATGGCAACAATGATGAAGCCGGGCCATGTATACGCTGGCTTATATACGAGTAACAGTCCGCAAAATGCAACCCCCATAAGTATATAAATGGCAGGCAAAAACGGATAACCGAATGCTTTGTAAGGCCTTGCAGTATCGGGTTGTTTGTTGCGCAAAATGAAAATACCAATGATGGTGAGCACATAAAACAGCACCACTACAAATGAAATCATATCGAGCAAATCGCCGTAGCGGCCACTCAGGCACAGCAGCGATGCTACCAAACATTGAGCCCACAAGGCCCACTGTGGTACGGCGTTTTTATTGAGCTCCGCAGCTTTCTTAAAAAACAACCCATCTTTTGCCATGGTATAGTACACTCTGGCGCCAGCCATAATGAGTCCATTATTGCAACCAAAAGTCGAAATCATGATGAGCACTGCTACCAGCAACGTACCAAATGATGGAAAGATGCGGTTGGCGGCAGCCACTGCTACCCGGTCATCGGTTGGGAATGCCAGCTCTTGCATGGGCAATACATACAAATACATGAGGTTGGCAGATACATAAATGATGGTCACAATAAGCGTACCCAAAAACAAACTCAAGCCAATATTCCGGCTGGGGTTTTTCATTTCACCGGCAATGAAGGTCACGTTGTTCCAGGCATCGCTGCTAAAAATGGAACCCACCATGGCCGCAGCAATGGCCCCCATTAATGCACCACCCGAAATGCCCACCCACGAAGTAGGTTGTAACACTCCCGCAGCATCTTTTTGACCCAAATCTTGCACAGGTGCAAAGCCGGTTTCCCAGTTGGCGGCCCAAAAGTTTTCTTTTGCCAGCACAAAGCCCAATATTACCAAACCAAACAGGGCCAGCAGTTTGGCAGTGGTAAAAATGGTTTGAATAATCTTTCCCTCTTTTACCCCACGAGAGTTGACATACGTAAGCAACACTATAATGGCAATGGCTACCAGTTGACCGCTATACACTTTTACAACGCCGGCATCAAACAAAAAATAATTGTTGCCTAACTCCGGAACGAGATAGGCCAAAAACTTAGAGAAAGCCACGCCTACCGCAGCAATGGTGGCGGTTTGTATCACTGCAAAAAAACTCCATCCATACAAGAACCCCATGAGTGGATTGTAGGCTTCTTTCAGATATACATACTGCCCGCCAGCCTTAGGAAACATACCACTTAATTCGCCATAGCTCAACGCAGCGGTAAGCGTCATAAAGCCGGTGATGAGCCATACCGCTATGAGCCAACCGGCGCTGCCCACGTTGCGGGTAATGTCGGCGCTTACTATAAATATACCGGAGCCAATCATGGAACCCACTACAATAAGGGTGCCGTCCATCAGGCCCAGCGATTGTTTCAAATGCGTTTGTTCTGCCATATGTTGTTTTGATAAAGGAGCCAATATAGGTAAAATGCGTTTTGTGCAACCGCCATCATCCACAATGTTTGCTGTTCCTGATATTCCGCTTAAAATTGTAAAAAACCTGTGTACAACATTGTGGCCATTCATCAATGGCCCGCTTGTGGTACAACGTCTAACAGGATTCAATTATCAATCATAACTCAATGCGTATGCGGAAATCGTTTGTGTGGCTGTGTTGTTTCATAGCCTTGGCTGTTTCGGTGCAGGCCCAGCAAAAAGGCAACTATGCACTGGCCGCCCGTTTCTCTCCCAAAAAAATGGAGAAAATGTTGTTCTCTACTTCAGTAGATCCTCACTGGCTTAAAACGGGTGACAGGTTTTGGTACATGTACCAAACCACGGCCGGCAAAGTGTGGTACCTGGTAGATGCTGCCAAGGGCACCAAAACCAAACTGTTCGACAATGATAAAATGGCAGCCGACATTTCCCGCATTGTAAAAGATCCGTTTGATGGCCAGCACCTGCCTATCGAACGTATCAAGTTTGTAAAAAACGAAACCGCCTTTCAGTTTGAAGTAAAGAGTACCGAAGAAGTAGAAAAGAAAGATACCGCTGCCAAAAAAGGTGCCGAGCCAACAAAAGAAAAAAAGACCTACTACTTTGAATATACATTGGCCACAGGCCAGCTCACCGAGTTGAAAGATTTTGAAAAACCGAAAGAACGTGCTCAGTGGGCTTCTATCAGTCCGGATAAAACCATGGTGTTGTTTTCTAAAATGAACAACCTGTACTGGATGGACAGTGTGAACTACAACAAGGCGCTGAAAAATGAAGACGATAGTACCATTGTAGAATACCAACTTACCACTGATGGTGAAGAGAATTTTTCATATGGTGGTGGCCGCAATGAAACCAATGTAGAAAAAGAAAAGAACGCCAAAAAACGCAAAAGTGTATTTGTGTATTGGTCGCCCGACTCGAAACGCTTTGCCCTTATGCGTACCGACGAACGTAAAGTGAAAGACCTTTGGGTCATCAACAGTGTAGCAGAACCACGTCCTACTTTGGAAACATACAAATACCAAATGCCGGGTGAAAAAGAAGCACCTGAACGTTACCTGTACATTTTTGATGCCAGCAGTAAAACCAGCAAAATTGTAAACACGGCTGCCTTCAAAAATCAGGAGATTGGTATGTGGAGTGCACCTATGAAAGAGAGCAGCCGCGATGATGATTTTCGCAGCAACATTTGGCATGGTACCAACACTCATTTTTACATGAGCCGTACCAGCCGCGACCTCAAGAAGATTGACATTTGCAAAGTGGATGTGGCTACAGGTGCAGTAACTACACTCATTGAAGAACGCCTGAATACGTATGTTGAAATTCGTCGTCCTGCACTCATCAACGGTGGTAAAGAAATAGTACACTGGAGCGAAAGAGACGGCTGGGGTCATTTCTATTTGTATGATGACAAAGGCAACATGATTCGCCAAATCACCAGCGGCCCATGGCATACAGAAGATATCGAAGGCATTGACGAATTGGGTCGTGTGATGTATTTCACCGCCAATGCCCGTGAAGAAAATGAAGACCCATACTACAACCATTTGTATCGCATCAACCTCGATGGCAGCAATTTGAAATTGCTGAACCCCGGCGACTTCGACCATCAGGTAAGTGGCAACGATAACAAGCGTTTCTTCGTCAACAATTTTTCACGTGTCAATACCATTCCTGTTTCTACCCTGCTCGACAATACCGGCCGTGTAGTAATGCCACTGGAAAAGGCTGACTTCAGTTCTTTGTTGGCTGCAGGTTACAAGTTTCCTGAGCCTTTTAAAGTAAAAGCCGATGATGGCATCACCGATTTGTACGGGGTGATGTACAAGCCTTTCGATTTTGATTCCACCAAGAAATATCCACTGATTGAATACGTGTATCCCGGTCCGCAAACAGAAGCTGTGAACAAAGCATTTGGCCGTGGCCTTGATCGCACCGATCGTTTGGCACAGTTTGGTTTTGTAGTGGTAACCATTGGCAACCGTGGCGGCCATCCTAACCGCAGCAAGTGGTACCACAACTTTGGCTATGGCAATCTTCGTGATTATGGTTTGGCCGACAAAAAAGCGGCAGCAGAGCAACTTGCAGACCGTTATTCATTCATCGACATCAACCGGGTGGGCATTCATGGCCACAGCGGCGGTGGTTTTATGAGCACTGCGGCCATGCTGGTGTATCCCGATTTCTTTAAGGTAGCTGTGAGCAGCGCCGGCAACCACGAAAACAATATTTACAACCGCTGGTGGAGCGAAAAACACCACGGCGTTAAAGAAGTGATTTCTGCCAAAGGCGATACCAGCTTTGTATACAGCATCGAAAAAAATCCTGAGCTGGCCAAAAACCTGAAAGGACATTTGATGCTGAGCCACGGCGATATTGACAACAACGTACACCCAGGCAACAGTATCCGCATGGCCAATGCACTCATCAAAGCCAACAAGCGTTTTGAGTTTGTACTGCTGCCCGGCCAGCGCCACGGTTATGGCGACATGACAGAGTATTTCTTCTGGAAAATGGGCGACTATTTCTGTGCTCATTTGCTGGGCGATACCAACCCACCAGTTGACATCATTGAAATGACAAAAGAACAAGAACAAAGCGGCAACAAGCGTCGCAACTAACATAAGGGCCTGCTATCCAACCGATTTCCCTATCCTTAATTGTTGTAACTTTAAAACAGAAATTGAGGACATGAAAAGAGGAATCATCTGGATAGCAGGCTTATTGTTTTGTGTGCAGGCAGCCATTGCACAGGCCCAGCCCATGGCACTTAGCAAAGGCAGCAAGGCTCCCGATTTCACATCGGTTAATCAGCACCACCAGGCTGTTTCACTCAATCAATTATTAGAAAAAGGACCCGTGGTTTTGGTGTTTTACCGTGGGTATTGGTGTCCGTTTTGCAACCGTCAGCTCAAGCAACTTCAAGACTCGCTTCCGATGCTGAAAAAACACAATGCCCAAGTGGTAGCCATCAGTCCTGAATCGGTCATTTATGTTAACAATACCATTGACAAAACCGGGGCTACTTACCAAATCATTTCCGACGCCAACAACAGCATTATGAAGCGGTATAAAGTTGCGTACGAGGTAGATGCCAGTACCAACAACCGCCTAAAAAATATTGGAGTAGACCTGCAAGCTGTGAACGCCTCTAACGACGCAGTGCTTCCCGTACCAGCTGTGTACATCATCAATCAAAAAGGGGTTATTCATTATGCCTTTTTCGATCAAAACTACCGCAACCGGCCAAGCGTAAAAACGCTACTGGAGCAGTTGGATCAACTTTGACCCGAGCAATTCCTTTTTTCGCCAGCACAAAATAGAAGGCTGAACCTCTTTCCTACCGATATTTGACCGGGCAGCAACAGTTCATTGCCGCCAACGAAAAAAAGGTATGTATCAATTAGGCGATTATTTCCGCAGGGGAAGCAAGTTTGTCAACAATCAGTTTTTTCCATCACACAAAAAACTGAGCACACTCATGATTTATGCCACAGATGTGTGTGATAGCGCCTGCAAGCATTGCCTAATTTGGGCCAAGCGTCCGGTCAATTACCTGAGTAAAGAAAAAATATTTGAAGTGATGCAAAGCAAATGCATCACCAAACATACTTCTGTTGGTTTAGAAGGTGGTGAGTTTATGCTTCACCCCGATGCCATGGATATTTTGCAATGGTTTACAATGCATCATCCCAATTTCGATTTGCTGAGCAATTGCCTGAAACCCGAAGGTGTAATTGAAGCGGTAAAAAAACATCCGCCCCGTCGTTTGTACATTTCATTGGATGGCAATGAGGAAACCTACTTGTATATGCGGGGAAAACCGGGCTATCAAAGTGTAATTAAGGTGATAGAGTCGGTGCACAAAACACTGCCCGTATCTGTGATGTTTACACTCAGCCCGTACAATAACTTTGACGACATGCAGCATGTGGCTGAAGTGTGCAAACACTACGGTATTGATATGCGGGTAGGCATCTACAACGACATTGCCTTTTTTGACACGGTAGACAAAGCACACGACCACGAACCGGGTGATGCCAAAAACCAGCATGCACTTGATTTTAAACAAGTGCAGCAATTAAAAAGTGAAGGCAAGGTTGAAACCATCAAAAAAATTAAGGCAGCGGAAAGAACCAATGATATTCAAAATCCCAAACACGACACAAGCCGCCACTTTCAAAATTTTGTGCCCAACATTCCGGAGATTATAAAAGAGTTTTCGGAGAACTATGATTTTCTGGTACTGTATAACGAGTGGCGGCAAAACCATGTGAAGCTCAAGTGCTACAGCATTTTAGACAGCCTCGTTATTTTGCCCAATGGCGAAGTTCCTATTTGCCAAAACCTTGATTTAATGTTGGGCAATGTGCATGAGCAAAGTCTCGACGAAATATTTAACGGCCCCACAGCCATTGCTCAGCAAAAGCATTTTGTTCATAACTGCAATCAATGCTGGCTCAATTTTCATCGTAAATACGATGTAGTGCTATACCGGGCTTTCGAAAAATATTTTGGCAAAGGCATTACCCAAAAAATGTTTGGCTATTACCAATGGAGCAATGATGCTGAAAAAAGGTATACAGATATTGTGAAGCCCTAATTGTATACCACATGTTTGCCAAATTTAACCAAGTGCTATCCACTGCCCCTAGTCAAAAAACCATTGCATTTATTTGGTTGGCAGTGCTGTCATTGCTTACGTGGCTGTATTTTCCAGGAGGTCTTTTTTTCCTCAACGATGATTTCATTCATGTACCGCTGAGTGAGCAGGCTGTGTTTGGTCAACGCCATTCCATAAGAGTAGTTAATGATTTTAGTTTGTACCTCGACAGTTTATTGTATGGCAAAAATGCGGTGGGTTTTCATACCACTAATTTGTTGCTTCACTTCCTCAACATTGCATTGGTATTTATTACTTCCAGAAAAATCTTTGCGTTGTTTGGATTGCCATCAAGCAAACTGGTAGCTCATGCTGCCGCTATGTTTTTTGCATTGTATCCATTTCACAGCGAATCCGTTTTTTGGGTAATTGGCAGAACAGGTGCACTCTCGACAGCGTGGATGCTACTGACTTTTCTGGCACAGCAAAGCCGCAACCTGCTGCTACAACTTGCAGGTGCAGTTCTGTTGCTATTGGGTTTTCTTACATATGAATCTGTATTGGTGTATCCGTTTTTTGTAGCCGCCATATGGCTGTACAAAAAAATGCAGCAACAAAGCGATGCAGCACATTGGTGGCAACAATTATTGCTGGCAATAGCTACCACACTCGCCTACTTGCTTATTCGATTGTTCATGCTCGGCGGCGTTACAGACCACTACGAATCTGGCAATGTTACTGCAGGCTTATTAGGCACACTTGCAGGTAACTATCTTGCATTAGTGATACGCTTGCTGGCACCTCCTTTTCAATCATCCTGGCCGTTGGTTTTCATTTTTTCTGCTATCGCCGGTTGTATTTTTGTTACGGTTGCTACGCAATGGAAAACAATACAGTCAAACATCAACGGCTACCTGCTCCTGGCATTGGTTTTATTCGCCAGTTTGCTGCCCTACATTTCACTGGGCATAGATACACATGGTGTAGAATCTGAAAGATATTTGTATGTTCCATCAGTATTTCTATCATTGATTGCGGCGCAACTAATCCGCCTTTTTTCCTCTATCAAACTTCGCTGGATGGCAGCTATTGGATTTGCACTGTATGCCAGTATTTGTTTATTGTTTTCGTCAATAGCATTCAGAACCGCCAGCAGTTTTGCAGCACAAATTATTGCTGTCACCAATCAATACGTACGCCCTACACACCAGAGCATTTGGTATGTACATATGCCGGGCGAACACCGTGGTGTTGTATTGCTTCGATTGGGATTGCCCGAGGGTATTGCATGGCTGGTGCCTGCGGCAAACGGAAAGTCCATTCACTTGCATGAAACCAATATGGACCCACTATTGCAATTGCCTCAGCATACACCTGTTGAACTCGTAAGTAAAGAAAGATTACAAAACTTGCTGCCAACGGTGCCAAAAGACAGTACACAGCAAAGTCTTGTTGTAGCCATGATCAACAACCGTTTGGTGATTGCTCAATAAAGCATTTTTATCTTTTATCTTTTATCATAGCTGCAATACCTGCATCAAAATTGATGATGGGATGATAGCCCAACGTTTGCTGTATTTTTTTGGCATTCAGCGTAAAAGAGGTTGAAAAACTATACGCTGCAATTTTTGAAATGGGAGGGGCTTTTTTGATGCGCAACAAATGCCAAACAGGTTCAATGCAATTTGCTATAACTCTTGCAATCCAGCCCGGAATGGATGCTGTGGGCAGTTGCAGTTGTTCTGTCTGAAGCTGCTGCTGCCAAAAGGATTGTAGCGTATGCTCTTCAGCATCTGCTACGTGAAAAATTTCTCCTGCTGCAGCTTTGTGAGTGGCAGCCAACTCAATAGCATGTGCAAGATTGAGCACATGAGTAACACTCGTAACTGCAAGTCCGTTATTCAACCATAAAAACTTTTTGGAAACTGCCGCAGCCTTCATGCTTTTGTACAAAGGATTTGCGGTAGTACCCCAAATCATGCGTGGCCGAAGGATGACGATTTCTATTGTTGAATGATAAGATTGTAATATCAGCTCTGCCTGTCTTTTGCTGCTGGCATACGGAAACGTCACATGTCCCAATGGATGCTCTTCTGTAGCACCAATGCAATCTTCCCCTTCAAACAATACCATGTCGGTGCTGATGTGAATAAAGCGCTTTGCTCCAATAGCTATCGCCTTTTCTACGGCCTGTATTGTTCCGGTTACATTCACCTTATTATATGCATCACTGCTCTCCCATTGGCCAATCATAGCAGCAAAATGTATCACTACATCAATTGCTGGTAGTGATATTTCAGCCAATGTTTCCAGTGTTCCTGCTACAGGATGAATACCGGCATCAACTAATACTTGAGATTGTACCGGCCGCCGATGCAACCCGTACACGGTATGGCCTGCTGCTACTAAATAGCGCCCCACTTCTAACCCTGTAAAACCTGCTGCTCCGGTGATAAAAAAACGCATGGCCGTGTACTGTTTATAAAAGCTGACGAAGACAATGCTGTAAAGATGTTTGCCATGGCAACAATGGAATTGAATAGGTCCGTTCAATTTTTGAACAGTCCATTACACTCCATGCCGGCCGCTTGGCTGGGGTTGGAAAATCGGCTGTTGTAATTGGATTAACAGTACAATTCAATCCTGAAATTTCTTGTATTGCCACGGCAAAATTGTACCAACTAATGATGCCACAGTTGCTGTAGTGAAAAATGCCAGGCACAAATTGCGGATGCTCACAAATAGTAAGCAACGCATTCGCCAAATCAACCGCATACGTAGGTGAGCCAAGTTGATCTATCACTACACCAATTACTTCCCGTTCTTTCATCAGGCGAAGCATAGTTTTTACAAAATTGGCTCCGTGCTTACTATACACCCACGATGTTCTGATGATGGCCGTACCAGCTGCATACACTTCCAGCGCCAGCTGCTCTCCCATCAATTTGCTCTCTCCGTAAATACCAATGGGATTGACTGCATCTGTTTCTACATAAGGCGTTGTGGCAGTTCCATCAAACACGTAATCGGTAGATACATGCAGCAATTTTGCGCCTACATCTTTGCACACTTTTGCCAGGTGTCCCACCGCTTCCCCATTTATGAGTCGTGCAGCGGCAGCTTCTTGCTCAGCTTTGTCTACAGCGGTGTAAGCAGCTGCATTTATTACCCAATCGGGCTGCAATGAGTGCAACACCTGCGACACCATACCAAACTGCTGTATATCGCAATGCTCTCTGCCAAGAAAAATGCATTCTAAAGTTGGAAACTGTTTGGCAACATCCTGCAAGCACTTACCTAACTGGCCATTGGCACCTGTGACTACAACTTTCATGGCTACATATTTTCTCAAATGTAAATGGGTTTTTCAACCCTTGCAGATTGAAAAACCCATTCTTGTATAAATCGCAGTTTACTTGCTACCAAATTCCTTAGGCTGCTTATGCCATTCTGTTTCCGGCAGGTTTTTGAAATACTCGTAAGTGAGTTTCAAACCTTCTGCACGACCAACCTTGGGAGCCCAACCCAAAATGGTTTGCGCCTTGGTAATGTCTGGCTTACGCTGTTTAGGATCATCGGCAGGCAGTGGTTTGTATACAATTTTCTGATCGCTGCCAGTGAGCTTAATAACTTCCTCCGCAAAATCTTTCAATGAAATTTCGCTTGGGTTGCCAATGTTTACCGGGTATACATAATCACTCAGCAACAAACGGTAGATGCCATCCACCAAATCACTCACATAGCAAAAGCTGCGGGTTTGGCTACCATCGCCAAACACAGTCAGGTCTTCGCCACGCAGTGCCTGACCAATGAAAGCAGGCAGAGCACGACCATCATTGAGGCGCATTCTGGGGCCGTAGGTATTGAAGATGCGAATGATGCGGGTTTCAACGCCATGGTAAGTATGATACGCCATGGTAATGCTTTCGAGGTAACGCTTGGCTTCATCGTACACACCACGAGGACCAACCGGGTTTACATTTCCCCAGTATTCCTCTGTTTGCGGATGCACCAATGGATCGCCATATACTTCGCTGGTTGAAGCTACAAGAATCCGGGCCTTTTTTGCCTTCGCCAATCCAAGACAGTTATGCGTACCCATGGCACCCACTTTCAGGGTTTGAATGGGAATTTTCAGGTAGTCGATGGGGCTGGCGGGAGAAGCAAAGTGTAAGATGTAATCCAACTCACCCGGAATATGGATGAACTTAGTAACATCGTGATGATAGAATTCAAAATCCGGATTCGGAAAAAGGTGTTCAATGTTGCGGAGATCGCCTGTAATGAGGTTATCCATGGCAATAACGTGATACCCTTCACTTATGAACCGGTCACACAAATGTGAGCCCAAAAAACCCGCAGCACCCGTAATCAGAATTCGTTTTTTATTGCTTGATGGCATGGTGCTTATTTTGAAGGGTTAACTGTTTTGCGACCTACACTGAAATAGTAGTAGCCCAGCTTTTCCATCAGTTCTATATCAAACAGGTTGCGGCCATCAAAGATGGTGCGGCGCTTAAGTGATGAAGAAATTTTGGTGAAGTCGGGTGTGCGGAATTCATTCCATTCAGTAGCAATGATCAATGCATCAGCATCGGCCAGTGTTTCATATTGCGATTCGGCGAACTTGATGGTATCGCCTAATAATGCTTTTACATTAGGCATCGCCTCAGGGTCGAAAGCAGTAACAGTGGCGCCAGCTTCTAACAGTTCTTTGATGATGTACAATGCTGGTGCTTCCCGAATATCATCTGTATTGGGCTTGAAAGCCAAACCCCAGATGGCAAAATGCTTACCGGTCAAATCGCCGTTGAAATAATCTTTGATTTTGGGAATGATGTATGTTTTCTGCGCTTCATTTACTTCCATTACACTGGTAAGAATGCGAAAATCATAGTTGACTTCTGCAGCAGATTTGGCCAATGCCTGCACATCTTTTGGAAAGCAACTGCCACCATAACCAATGCCGGGAAAAAGGAATCGTTTGCCAATGCGTTCGTCGCTGCCTACACCTTTACGCACCATGTCTACATCGGCACCCAGCAGTTCGCACATGCGGGCTATCTCATTCATGAAAGTAATCTTGGTAGCCAAAAATGCGTTGGCGGCATACTTGGTGAGTTCTGCACTCTTTTCATCCATATAAATTACAGGATTGCCGGAGCGTACAAACGGACCATACAATTCGCCCATAAGCTGGCGGGCCTTAGGGCTGTCAGTTCCAATTACCACACGGTCTGGCTTCATGAAGTCTTCTACGGCTACACCTTCCCGCAAAAATTCGGGGTTGCTCACCACATCAAAATCTTCACCGGGAACAAGTGTATTGTTACTGCCTTTTAATACACCGGCAGTTACTTTATCTGCTGTTCCTACAGGCACTGTGCTTTTGTCTACAATTACTTTATAGTCGCCTTTTTTCATAATGGCACCGAGCTTGTGGGCTACACCCAATACATAGCTCAGGTCGGCACTGCCATCTTCACCAGGAGGCGTGGGCAATGCCAGAAAAATGATTTCAGCATCCTGAATGCCCTCTTCTATTTGTGTTGTAAACAAAAGGCGTCCTTCTTTTACATTCCGTTCGAACAGCTTTTCTAAACCCGGCTCATAAATAGTGACGGTGCCGCCTTTGAGTTTAGCAATTTTACGTTCATCAATGTCTACGCAAGTGACGCGGTTGCCGGTTTCTGCAAAACAAGTGCCTGTAACGAGGCCTACATAGCCGGTTCCAATTACTGCAATTTTCATGGTGTATGTTAAGTGTTGGTTGAGAAAGTTTTTTTAGGATTGCTTGGCAAATTCAATTACCGCTTCGGCAATAAAACGCTGCGTTTCGAAAGTTAATTCTGAGTGCATGGGCAATGAGATAACCCGGTTGGTGAGCCAGTCTGTTACCGGCAGTTCATAGCCCGATCCTCCAAATGCATCAAACATTTTTTGGCGGTGTGCCGGCACAGGATAGTAAATCATGGAAGGAATACCTTTTGCTGCCAGATAATCCACCATCTTGTCGCGGTCTATGCCTTCAAGCTGCAATGTGTACTGATGGAATACGTGACGGGTATAGGCAGCACGGTAAGGAACCACAATGCTTTCCTGAGTAGAAAATAACTTGTCGTAAGTATCAGCAGCAGCAATACGTGCTGCGTTATACTCCTCCAAATGACGAAGCTTGATGTTGAGTACTGCGGCCTGCACGGTATCCAGCCGGCTGTTGCAACCTACCATATCGTGGTAGTAGCGCACCTTTTGGCCATGGTTGGCAATCATGCGCAATTTTTCTGCCAGGGCATCGTCGTTGGTAAACATAGCACCGCCGTCGCCGTAGCAACCGAGATTTTTACTAGGGAAAAAGCTGGTGCAACCAACAGTACCCATGGTACCAGCTTTTGCTTTGGTGCCATCAGGAAAAATATAATCGGCCCCCATGGCTTGAGCCGTGTCTTCAATTACCGGCAAATTATGCTTGGCTGCTATCTCCAATATTTCTTTCATGGGAGCTGCATGGCCGTATAAATGCACGGGTACAATGGCTTTCGTTTTCGGGGTAATCGCCGCTTCCAGTCTTTCGGGATCCATGCAAAAAGTACGTGGATCCACCTCTACAAAAACGGGTTTCAAACGGAGAAGCGCCACCACTTCAGTTGTTGCCACATACGTAAAAGAAGGCGTAATTACTTCGTCGCCGGGCTGCAGGTCCAGCGCCATCAGGGCTATCTGCAATGCATCGGTACCGTTGGCACAAGGTATTACGTGCTTCACACCTAAAAACTGCGCCAAGGCTGAGGCAAATTCGCCAACAGGTTTACCATTTATAAAAGCCGAAGATTCGAGTACATTAATGACTGCCCTGTCTACTTCATCCTTAATTTTCTTGTACTGCGTCTGCAAATCCACCATTTGGATGGTACTCATAGGGAGGGAAATTTTAGCGTTGCAAACCTACATGAAAAAGCTTGACAATAAATACCAACTGCATGGTATTCTGATACATATAAATAATGAATGTACACTTGGCCGTACCGAAACCATAGTTTTGCAGTAAACCATCACTTTGCCTGCTATTTTTCTATACCGCGTTTTTCTTTGGTTGTACCGGGCTGTTGCTTTTTGCCTGATGCCCTTTAGCCCAAAAATTACCAAATGGGTTAAGGGCCGACGTAACGGATGGAAACAATGGTCTACCCTTTTAACAGCGGCCAGGCAACTACACACCGGCCCGGTTATCTGGATGCATGCATCTTCATTGGGAGAGTTTGAACAGGGAAGTCCCTTGCTTAGCGCCATTCATCAACAATATCCTAAGGCATTGCTTGTGGTTACGTTTTTTTCGCCCTCGGGCTACGAGGTAAAAAAACATTACAGCGGGGCGCATTGCATTGGCTACCTCCCGTTCGATGGGCCTGTTGCAGCCAAACGTTTTGTAGCCATGGTGCAGCCCGATCTGGTGTTGTGGGTAAAATATGACTATTGGTATTTCACCCTCAAAGCCATTCATAACCAAAAAGTTCCTTTGCTGCTGGTGAGTGCTATGTACAGAAGCAATCAGCCATTTTTCAAATGGTATGGCGGCATGCACCGAAAAATGCTGGGTTACTTCACTCACTTTTTTGTGCAAACCACCGAAGCAGCTGCACTACTGAGCACTGTTGTATCTAAAGAAAAAATGACTACCAGCGGCGATACCCGTTTTGATGCCGTAGTAGCGGTATTGCAGCATTGGCATGGCAATCCCCTGATTGAACAATGGATAGCTGATACCCAATGGGTGATTGTGGCTGGCAGCACCTGGCCTTCGGATGAAGAAAAAATGGTGCACTACAGCAAAACCTATCCGCAGGTAAAGTGGATTATCGCCCCACACAATATTGACGAAACAGATATTGCAGACAGCAAGGCGCTTTTTCCCAATGCCATTTGCTATAGCCAACTCACGGAAAGCAAGGCTACTCCTGATAAAAACGTGTTGATTATTGACAACGTAGGCATGCTGAAATACCTGTACAAGTACGGCCAGATTTGCTACATCGGGGGTGGCTTTACCGGCGATGGTGTACACAATGTACTGGAAGCGGCCGTGTACAGTAAGCCTGTTATTCACGGGCCCGAATATTCAAAATATGCAGAAGCTATAGCCCTGGAAGAAAACGGTGGCAGCCAGATTATTGAAACGGCGCTGGAGCTGGAAGCCTTGCTCCAAAAATGGATAGCCGAACCGGAAACACTCAGCCGCATGGGCCATACCGCCGGGCAGTATGTGCAGCAATACAGTGGCGCTACGCAAAAAGTGATGAATTACATTCAGGCAAACCGCCTTTTAACCAACGATACAAACTGCTGAACCAACTCGTCTTCTTCATTCCAACCGAGTTTGATGACCAGTTCACGTTGCATCCAGTATTGAGCTTCGGGTAGTATTTCAAAACCATTCAGTGTTTTTACGCTGCGTTCAAACATCTGCTCATCACCTCTGAAAAGTGACTGGATAAACTGGTATTTTTCTAAGATAGAAATGGCTTTGCGGATGTCGGCAATTTTGCCGGGCACAATTTTTTCGGCCAGCACAGGCTCGGGCTGGGCAAATAACTCGTTGAGCACCTTGGTTCTGTGAGCCAGTTTTTCATTCAATTCCTTTGGCTCCCTTCTTTCATCTTCTTCGGCTACTTCTTTTGGGGTAGGCATCTGCTCAAACGATTCAGGCAATGGTTGAAGCTTTGCCATTTCTATGGCTTCTGCCTCTTCAATCATTTCATCTGTCAATGGTAGCTCCAGCACTTCATCAACAGCAGCAGCAGTAACGGGGGGTACATACGCAGCATGTAGTTCATCCATGTGTTGCAGGGCCGCCTTCACCATTGGGTCGGCTATGCTGGCGTAAGCAGGTGCGGCATGCACGGTTTCCAGCTCTTCCATTTTTATAGCCACAGGCAAAGGCTCAACTTTATCCGGAGGCATTACTTCAATAACAGATTGGGATAGGGTTGGCTCAACAATTACGGGCGTTGGCTCAAATGCTTCCGCCGTTATAGCTGGCATTTCCTCCACAACTGAATGCGTTTCTGTTTCTTCTACCGCCACCACTGCGGGTGGCTTGGGCACATACAACACTGAAGGCTTAGGAAGTACCTGCGAGTTTTTTACTGCAACAGCGGTCACCACATCAGCTTCACCATTCATCGCTATTTTTTCATGCACTATAGATTGAACGGCTTGCAGCTTTGTGCTTAATTCTTGCACCATGGCAAGCAAGGTGCTATTATCTTCGCCACGGGCACTTGCTGCCGCTAATTGTTGTATGAGTGTATGGATTGATTGCATAGAATATACAGTTGATTAAAGTTACACGGAACAACAATCCTTAAACGACGCTCATTTATTCACAGATGTTTATTGAACCAAATTTAACAGGAGAAAGAAGGGGTTGGATTGAAGTAATATGCGGAAGCATGTTCAGCGGAAAAACCGAAGAACTGATTCGCCGACTCAAACGTGCCCGCATTGCTAATTTGAAAGTGGAAATTTTCAAACCCGGCATAGATGTTCGCTACGATGAAGTAAATATTGTGAGCCATGATGCCAACGCTATACAATCAACACCCATCGACAACTCGCAGAAAATATTGCTGCTGGCACAAGATGTAGATGTAGTAGGCATTGATGAAGCACAGTTTTTTGATGAAGAAATAACCCATGTATGTCAGGCATTGGCCAACCGTGGTTGCAGGGTTATAGTAGCAGGTTTGGACATGGACTTTTTAGGCAAACCTTTTGGCCAAATGCCCAACTTGCTGGCCGTGGCCGATTACATTACCAAGCTACACGCCATTTGTGTAGAGTGTGGCAGCATGGCTACTTTCAGCTACAGAACCGGTGCCGGTGAGCAGCAGGTACTTTTGGGCGAAAAAGACGTATACCAGCCCCTGTGCCGCAAACATTACTACGATAAAACCGGGGATCAGTAACGGTATTTCAATTACCACAAAGCAGCCGATTTGAAAACAACTTCCATCATTGCACTGATAAAAAAAGATGTACAGCTGGAGCTACGACAGCAGCAAAACCTGTATGGCATTTTGGTGTATGCGCTGAGTACGATTTTCATTTTGTACCTGGCAGCCGGCAAACCCGATGCCGTGCAATGGAATGCTTTGTTTTGGGTCACACAGCTGTTCATAGTGGTGAATGCCGTGATTAAATCTTTTGTAGGCGAACCCAAGGGCCGCAGTTTATATTACCACAGCATTGTGCATCCGTTGGAATACCTGTTTTCAAAAATGGTGCTCAATGTGATCTATATGTTTATCCTTGGCGTTGTTTCCATTCTTTGCTTTACGGTTTTGTTGGGCAATCCCGTGCAAAACATGCTGGCATTTTTCGGCATTGTTTTATTGGGTGGCACAGGGCTTTCATTGGTATTTACCATGCTCAGCGCCATTGCTTCCAAAGCCAGACAGCAAGCCAGTTTGGTGGCCATTTTAGGTTTTCCGGTGATAGTGCCGCAAGTGGTGTTATTGGTGCGCTTAAGCAAGCTGGCCTATGGCGAAGTTTTTAAAGAAGGTGTTCCCTTACAAATAACCGGCCTTTTGATTGGCTTAAATGTTTTGGTGGTAATAATGGCCTCCGTGTTATTTCCGTATTTGTGGAAGGATTAAATTCATGCACTCTTCCATTTGCTCAACTTAAATTACTGGATATGGTGCCTGCTATCCGCAACGCTTTTAATAGTGCTTTTACACCCGAAAAATATGCAGCCTTTTTGCAAGACCTGCATGCGGTACACCCCGGTGATATTGAATTTCGGGTGGCAGAAACACCCGTGTTTGTACCAAAGTCATTTACCCAACAAGTACTGCAAGCCTGCGAGGATATTGTGGATGTGATTGTACGGGATGATTTTAAAGCATTGACAGAATCGGCCATTCCTGAAGCCTATAAAATGGCTGGCGAAAATGCCCATACCGATTTTATTGCCTTCGATTTTGGTATTTGTAAAAAAGAAACCGGCGAATACATTCCGCAGCTCATTGAAATGCAGGGCTTCCCTACCCTGTTTGGTTATCAGGTATTTCACGATGCCATTACCAAAAAGCATTTTCCCATACCCGAAGGTTTCGACAGCTACCTCAACGGGTACCACCGCGACAGCTATGTGGCCTTGCTGAAAGAAGTAATTATTGGCCAGCATAAAGCAGAGGAAGTGATACTACTGGAGATTTATCCGGAGCAACAAAAAACAAGAATTGATTTTAGCTGCACCAAAGACCTGATTGGTATTGAAACCGTTTGCCTCACCAAGCTGCGCAATGATGGCCGTCGTTTGTATTATCTAAAAGCAGATGGCAGCAAACAATACATCAGCCGCATGTACAACCGCGTCATTTTTGATGATTTGGAAAAACAACAACTGCCGGCAGACAGCATCAATATCCTTTCCGATTGGGATGTTGAATGGTGTCCGCATCCGCATTGGTTTTACCGCATCAGCAAGTACACCCTGCCGTTTATCAATAGTCCGTTTGTACCCGAAACAAGATTCTTGCATCAGGTAAATCCTTTACCGGAAAACCTGCAGGATTATGTACTGAAACCACTGTTTTCATTTGCCGGACAAGGCGTAATTATAGATGTAACCAAGGCAGATATTGATGCTGTAAAAGATCCGGAAAACTGGATACTGCAAAAGAAAGTACAGTACGCCGATGCTATTGAAACGCCGGACATTCCTGCCAAAGCCGAAATCCGCATTTTCTACTTTTGGCCAAAAGGAGCTGCACGTCCTTTTGCTGCGCAAAACCTGGCCCGCCTGAGCAAAGGCAAAATGATTGGCGTACGCTACAATGCCGATAAAGAATGGGTCGGCGGTTCGCTGGTGTATTTTGAGCAGTAACTTTTTATGTAAAAATGAAACGGGGCAGTGATCATCACCGCCCCGTTTTTTTATTTACCAAAGAAGAAATACGCAATGATGACGGCTGCAATAACACCAATGAAATCGGCCAGCATACCAGCCCATATTGCATAGCGTACCTTTTTTATGCCTACGCTGCCAAAGTACAAGGCAAGAATGTAAAAAGTAGTATCGGCACTGCCTTGAAAAGTGCTGGCCATTTTGCCCACAAAGCTGTCGGGGCCGTGGGTTTTAAACACATCGAGCATGAGGCCACGGGCACCGCTGCCGCTGAAAGGCTTCATAATTGCTACAGGCAACGCAGGCACAAATTCATTGCCAAAACCAAGTACTGCAAATCCGTACGCCAAACCATCGATGATGAAATCCAACGCCCCGCTTTCACGAAACACTCGTATGCCCACCAGCATTCCTACCAGGTAAGGAATGATCTTGATGATTACCTCCCAGCCACCTTTGGCGCCTTCAATAAATGCATCAAACACACTCACTTTTTTCCAAACACCACCAATGATGAAGGAGGCAACAATTAAAAACAAAATGAGGTTGCCAAAAACCTTGCTGAAGGTTTCACGGGTAAGAAAAACAGGTTCAGAAAAGTTGGCCTGAGAAGGAAGAATGCTGATGAAAAGCATGAAACCTACCACAGCTGCCAGCATGCCGAATAACCACAGGGCCAACACCCGGTCGAATTTTAATCGTTGCCAAAAAGCGGTCACCACTATACTGGCCAACGTAGTAATAACTGTACCTAATACACAAGGAATAAATACACTGGTTGGATCAGTGGAACCAGCACTGGCCCTGTAAGCAAAAATGCTGAGGGGCAATAAAGTAAGCCCACTGGTGTGCAGCACCAGGAACATAATTTGCGCATTGGTGGCCGTGTCCTTTTGCGGGTTCAGAGTTTGCAGGCTATCCATGGCTTTTAGGCCAAAGGGGGTGGCAGCATTGTCGAGGCCGAGCATATTGGCGCTGAAGTTCATTACCATTTGGCCCATGGCCGGGTGCTTTTCTGGCACTTCAGGAAACAATCTTTTTAAAAACGGATTGAGGATACGAGCCAGAAAATTAATAGCTCCGGCTTTTTCGCCAATGTTCATAAGGCCTAGGAAAAAAACCATTACGCCTGTGAGTGGCAATGCTACATCCATTACGGCTCCTTTGCCCGATTCAAACATGCCATCTACCAGCCGTTTGAAAATTTCGTAGTCCTGTAAAACAATGAGCTTAAATAGCGCCACTACAAGGCCAACTAAAAAAAATGCAATCCAAACGTAATTAAGTGCCATGGTTACCTAATAAGGTGGCCAATATCCTTAATCCCGCTGACATTGCATCAAGAACTGGGCAATCTTTTACAGACCGGATGTTTACAATAAATGATGAATGCGACGCACCATCAGAGAAAATAAATAGTTGAGCATTGCGTGTGTTTTATAATTGGTTGACAAAATTGGTTCCAAAATCGCTGCACGTTTCGTTAAATACGTGAGCTGACGATGTTCAGGATGAGCCTTGCTTTTTTGCTGATAAACGTTGCCGAACAACCTCCATAAAGACACTTTAACAGCCAAATAGTTTATTGCCCCTACTTTTGCAGCCTCAAAAAAAATACTATGGCATTGCAGGCAGGCATCGTAGGGTTGCCAAACGTGGGTAAATCAACCTTGTTCAACGCAGTAAGTAATAGTGCCAAGGCGCAGGCCAGCAACTATCGCTTTTGTACCATCGACCCCAACGTGGGTTTGGTAGATGTACCCGATCCGCGGCTGGATAAACTCCGTGATTTGGTAATACCTGAACGTGTGGTGCCTACCCAAATTGAAATTGTAGACATTGCCGGCCTGGTGCGTGGCGCCAGCAAAGGCGAAGGCTTGGGCAATAAGTTTTTGGCCAACATCCGCGAAGTGGACGCCATCATTCATGTGGTTCGCTGCTTTGAAGATGAGAATGTGTTGCGGGAAGAAGGTGCCATCAACCCTGTAAGTGATAAAGAAATTATTGACACCGAGCTACAGTTGAAAGACCTCGACAGCGTAGAGAAAAAAATAGCCCGCATTGAAAAGCAAGCCAAAAACGGCGATGCCAAAATGAAGGCAGAACTGGATGTTTTGCAGCGCTGCAAATCACATCTGGAACAAGGCAAAAGCATCCGTTCGCTTGATTTGGCAAATGAAGAATTGTCGGCCATTGCCGATTTGTTTTTGCTGTCTGCAAAGCCTGTGTTGTATGTAGCCAACGTGGACGAAGCCTCCATGCAATCGGGTAACAAATACAGCGAAGCATTACAAGCCATGGCTGATGCAGAAGGTGCCGGCATTATCATCATGAACAACTCTATTGAAGCGCAGATTTCCGAAATGGATGACCCTGCAGATAAAGAACTGTTCATGTCGGAATACCACATGGAAGAGCCAGCCTTGCACCGGCTGATTCGTTCTGTTTATGCATTGCTGAAACTGCAAACCTATTTTACCGCAGGTGTAAAAGAAGTACGTGCATGGACCATTCAAGATGGCTGGAAAGCGCCGCAAGCCGCCAGTGTTATCCATACCGATTTTGAGAAAGGATTCATTAAAGCGGAAGTAATTGCCTACAACGATTTTGTGCAATATGGCTCTGAAGCCGCCTGCCGGGATAATGGCAAATTGCGCATTGAAGGAAAAGAATACATTGTAAAAGACGGCGATATCATGCACTTCCGTTTCAATGTGTAATGCAGAAGTGGAGTGTTTTATAAAAAGAAAAACCGCAGCCTTACAGACTGCGGTTTTTTAATAGCTTGATGCGTTCCAACCGTTTGATGATGTTTTTATCGGCAGCGAGTTTTATTAATGCAGCCAAATGACGGTCGTGGTGCAAATCGGTACCTACCCAGGTAACAAATTGCTCATCCAACAGTTTCTCAGCAATTTTTTGTGAAGGCTTGCCATAATAGCCGGCTAATGACAGTATGTTGATTTGCAAATCGGCACCAGCATCTAGGAAAGATTCGTATTTATCGAAGCGATCGAAGTAAAAAGGATAGCGTTCAGGATGCGCCAGTATGGGCTCGTATCCTTTAGTTTGTAGTTGAAAAATCATCTCCCTTATATTGGGCGATTCTACTGCAAAACTCATTTCTATCAATACCCTTTTTCCGGGCAATGGTACAAAATTGTCTTTTTCAAGAATGCTTTCGAAATCGTAGTCAATCATGTATTCCGCCGAAAAACCTTTCAATGTATTCCAGCCTTTTTCGGTAGCCTCTGTTTGCAGTTGATGGTACGCAGCCTCAATTGTTTGAGGAGTATTAGGGTGTACTTCGCCCAACACATGGGGCGTGCAGTAAATTTTGCTGTAACCCAACTGCATCAAATGGTCCATGAGGTATAACGAGGTCTCCACATCGGGGCTGCCATCGTCTATACCGGGAAGCAAATGGTTGTGCATGTCTGCACCAATACAAGCAAGTGTATCCGTAATGGTTGGCGTCTTTTTCTTGAACAACGAAAACATAACCTGGAGCCGACGGTGAAGTTGAATGCCGTGCGGAAAGCGAAAGTAAGGAAAGCAGTAGGTTATTGTGCTGCGTTAACAGTCATTTGCGACTTATTCATATCGTCGAAAGACTGATAAATGGAATTGTTGCTGATGTACTCAGGCACCATCCGTTTCATCTGGCGTACTACATTTTCATCGTTGCTCTGAAAAGCTTCTGCTATCAATGTATCAATTGATTTATTGACAGCATAAAAATCGTACTCTGCAACTCTGGCTATCAAAATCTTTTTGTGGTGAGTAGGCACCACTTCTTCTTTTTTATTGAGCAGCTCTTCGTACAGTTTTTCGCCGGGGCGCAATCCGGTGAATTTTATTTCAATGTCTTTACCGGGTACATATCCTGCCAGCTTAATCATTTTACGGGCCAAATCCTGAATGCGTACGGCTTCGCCCATATCAAACAGCAACACTTCGCCCCCATTGCCCATGGTTACTGCTTCCAGCAGCAATGAGCAAGCTTCGGGTATGGTCATGAAGAAGCGGATAATATCGGGGTGGGTTACGGTTACCGGGCCGCCTGCAGCAATTTGTTCTTTAAAGCGAGGAATAACCGAACCATTAGAACCAAGTACGTTACCAAACCGGGTGGTGATGAATTTGGTATGGGTTTTGTGCACCGTCAAACCATTGTCGGATACAATATTCGAAGAAAGGTGCACCACCTTTTTATCGCGGTTACCCAGCGACTGGCAGTAGATTTCTGCAATCCGTTTACTGGCACCCATTACATTGGTAGGGTTAATGGCTTTATCGGTAGATACCAACAAGAAGCGTTCTACTTCATGCTCTATGGATAAATCGGCCAGAATTTTTGTACCCAACACATTGTTTCGGATAGCTTCTGATGGGTGATATTCCATCATGGGCACATGCTTGTATGCCGCAGCATGAAAAACGATTTGTGGATGAAACCGCTTGAACAAACTTTCCATGGAGCTCTCATCACGAACATCGCCTATGAATAAAGCAATATTGCAAGAAGGATAATGATTTCGAAGATCGTACTCCAACTCGTACAGACCGGTTTCATTTTGGTCGCACAGTACTAAAATGGATGGTGCTATGCTGGCTACCTGACGGGCAAGTTCGCTACCGATTGAGCCGGCGGCACCTGTAATGAGTACACGTTTTGATGCAATTAAATCAGTTACTTGTTTGTTCTGTAGTTTAATCTGAGGCCGTCCAAGCAATTCTTCAATCTTAATTTCTTTTAGTTGTGTGATATTGAGTTGACCTTTAATCCATTGGTCAATGGGTGGTATGTTTCTTACCTGAATGTCGTTGGCAAGGCAAAAATCAACAACCTGATTCTTCACCTCAACTTCCATTTCTGGTTTGGCAAATAAGATCATTCCTACATCTCCCCATTCTTCTACTACATGCTGAAGTTGATCGATGCTGTAAATCTTGATATTGTCGATGCTCTTGCCCACGTATGAAGGGTCGTCATCTACAAATCCTACCACCCTGTATTGCTGATTGCTCGATTGCTCAATGGTTGTTTTAAGCTGTGAACCGTTTATTTCACCACCATAAATCAGCACATTTACTTTTTGCCCCATGCTCAGGCTTGCCCGGTACCATGTTTTTACAATCAACCGGTAGGCCACCATAAAAAATGACCCCGTGAGCAATGTGATAATGAGAATGGATGTAGGAATTAGGACCTGCGCCTCTGCCACCAATACCATAGAGATATTGAGCAAACTCATCAGTAAAAAAGAGGCGAATAAAGCGGTAGTGGTTCTGATAGCTTCGGCAAAACCCGAAAACCGAATGATACCCTGATAGGTTTTGAAAACAAAGAAGAACAGAGAATTGGTAACAATAACTAAGACCAAATGGGTAAAAAGTCCGCCTTCTAAAACAGTGTTTATATCAAAATTGAAACGGAGAAAGTTAGCGATGATCACAGAAAGTGCCCCGATAGCAGTGTCAAAAAGGAACACCATCCATTTGGGTGCCACCTGATGACTGAGTAAATACTTTCTGACTTTGTACACGGAATAGGATTTTGTTTGGGTGAGTAAGTGTAATAAGCAGTAACCTATTCGGGGGCAAATGTAGCTTAGTCTATTGGGATGGCCAATAGACTAAGCATGATTTTTATATGCACATTTAAAAGCTTCAAATTGATAATCAGCTATTTAAATGTTTAAATAAATTAATGTCCGTGAGGATCGGCTGCCGGACCTGCAGGCTTAGGCATGTTTGGTCGCACATCCATTACTTCAATATCGAACACCAAATCGCTGAATGCGGGCAGCTTTTCACCTTGCGCATTGGGGCCATAGGCCAGCATTGCTGGAATGTACAAAGTAGCTTTGGCACCTTTGTTCAGGTACACAATGGCTTCATCCCAACCGGGAATTACTCCATTGCCTTTGGCCACAAATTCAAAAGCACTCGGGTGACCAAAAGCAGAATCAACATTGGAGTCGAACTTGGTGCCGTTTTTCAAAGCACCGGTATAGTTTACACTCACCAGCATACCGCTGTCTACTTTTACACCTGCACCCTGACTGTGTAATTTAATGAACACACCGCCGGGCGTTTTTACATAGCCGGTTACGTTTTTCTCTTTCAAAAACTGCTCCATGGCAGCTATTTCACGTACTTTCTCTTTGGCTGATTCCTGCTCCTGATCTTTCATGAGAGCCTCTTGTGTACGAAATGCACCTAATACAGTGATGTACCCTTTAATGGTACCGCCTTGCTTAAACGACTCATTGTACATCAGATAGCCACGCTTTTGCATGGTATCTACGTTGCGGATGAAAACAACGGAGTCTCCAATATTCATTTCGCCGAGGAAGTCAACGAAGTCGTGTACATTTTTGGTAGATGTATCGTACTGACCGTAGGCAGGAATACGCTGGTAAGTATCAATCAGGACACTATCACCAATCATGGCCCGGTAGTGCAGCTTTACAAACTGACCAGGAAGCACTTTCTTGTTTTGACCCTTACGATGGATTTTGTACAACAAGCCGCTTTTCGTTTTTTGGTAATCAGCATTGCCACAGCCAGCCATCACAAGGGTGAGTGCAACAAAGCATGATATTTTCACAAAACCAGTTTTCATAATTGATTTCATTGTTTATAATTTTCTATTTGATTTTCAATGATTTATTAAATATAATTGAATAACAATATTAATTGCTTCACTACCCGATTAGTTGTGGCTGAAGCGCCCCGAGTACTTCATGAAAATGCTTCAACGTATTTTCAAGTGAATCAGAAGAGCGTCCTCCGGCAGCATTTTTATGGCCGCCGCCTTCAAAAAATTGGCGGGCAAATTGATTCACATCCACATCGCCTTTACTTCTGAACGACCATTTTCTTTCCTCATCCCTATCAATTACTATGGCTGCCATTTTAATGCCTTGGATACTCAGCGGGTAGTTTACCAGCCCTTCGGTATCGCCTGTGGTTATGTCGAATCGGTACAAATCGGCTTTGCTAATGGCCATCACCGCAGTGTTCATTTCATAAATTACCTCCATTCTGTTGAGCAGCACATGGCCAATAAATCGCAGCCTGTTTTCCAGAAAGCTATCGTAAATATGATCGTGAACGTGAGAATGGGCAAAACCGGTTTCTTTCAAATGAGCAATCATGCGGTGCACGGAAGCCGTGGTGGATGGAAATCGAAACGAACCGGTATCCGTCATTACACCGGTGTACAAACACTGGGCAATGGCCTGATTGATTAGTTGACTACCGCCTGACTCTACTATAAAATCATATACCATTTCGCAGGTGCTGCTTTTACCGGTATCGCTAATGCCGTAAGCAAACATGTGCTCTTGCGGCTCCTGATGATGGTCTATTAAAATACGATCACCCTTAGCTGCAGCCAAAGCTGTTTCCATCCTTTTGGTGCGGGAAAGCGTATTGAAATCCAAACAAAACAACCAGTCTGCTTCGGCAATCAACGCCTCAGCTTGTTTTGTTTTAGCTTCAAAATCTACCACAGTATCAACGCCGGGCATCCAGTTGAGAAAGGCTGCCCAGTTAGTTGGAGAAATTACGGTTGCCTCATGGCCAAGTTGAACCAAATAATGATACAAAGCCAGCGTTGAGCCCATGGCATCGCCGTCGGGTTTTTGATGGCAGGTAATCACCACTTTGGGGGTTTTCTCTTGTAGCAGCGGATAAAATGCAGTAATCGGGTTCATGTGTAATGGCAGCAAAATTCAGGTTGGAGGGTGTTACAGGCAAATAAATGTTTACGAAATGGGCAGCCGACTTGTGTATAACTCAAACCCAAGCTGACCTGAGTTATAAGAGCTTTTGCCTAGAACGAGCTGCTGCTGCCCGCCAGCCTGCACCAAAAAACACTACCGCTGACACACCTGAAACTACCAGGCCGCCAGCTACAGCGGTTACAAGATTTTGCAACACCCAACCATGCTTAACGTAAAACAGCAATGAAAAAACACAGGTGATTAGCAATGAAAAAATAGTACAATATAAATTGATGTAAAATTTTCCATGTGCTGATTGCCAATAACTTAGCATCATATACATACTGTAAAACAGCATGCTAAAAGAAAGGAGTTTTAGGTAGGCCCCTACTCCGTTGAAACCCTTGCCAAAAAGAAGGGTATAAAAGCTTTCTGGTAACAATTGAATTACCACAACAGCTACAGCTATGAGACCGGCATTTACAACCATTAATCTGGCAAAACGTCGATAATCTTTCAACCCGGGTTCTTGGCCTGCATGTTGGCTGTAATACACCTGACCAATACTGCCGGGGAGCAACATCATAGCTTCCGCCAGGGCCAGGCTGTTGGAAAAAACACCCAGCATGCCAGCTTTCATCCAAAAAAACGGAAACCTGTTGTTGGCTAACCCCAACAACTGCACCAACTGATTAATGAAACCTGTACCCACCATTTTTTTCAACACTGCCCATTGGTTTGGTTGGGGCTCATCCACGTATGGCGAAATACGCTGCAGCAATGTATGCTGAGCAAAGGAGGCCATACTCCACACAAGCAGCATAGCGTACAAGTAACCTTGGCGGCCAGTGCCCAATTGCAGAAAAAAGTAGGTAGCTGCAAAAAGTGTAAATGCCGCAACCGAAGTACTGATGTTGAACAGCCGGAACTGCTTAAGTCCCAACAATACATGGTTTTGAAAGGAAAACATGGCATTGAAAAATGCGATAGCGAATAAAAGTGAAGCTTCAACATATTGTACACTTCCCAACAGAAAGGCAGCGCCAGTTACGGCAAATCCAATTCCAATTGCACAAAACAGGTAAATTTTTCGCATGGCCCGCCAGCCAAACTGCTGCATCAGGTAAACTACTGTGCCTCCGGCAGCAATATCAGTAATCAATAAAGAAATGGCTATCAACACGGCATACCAGGCACACACCCCTCTTTCTGTTACGCCAAGCAACCTCGACAACAACACAATGGTGCCAAAATTGCACAAAGCCGTTGTCAACTTTGCCAACCAGGAATATGCAGCCAACCGAATCATTCCTGCGAATATCATTTTTATTTATTTGCACCACGCCACTACCCAACGATTGTCTTTAATTTTGAATTTATTTACTAATCAGCCTTACATGGTTGATTTACATAACTCATTAATTGATTTCTCATGTGCGGCATAGTTGGATACATAGGCGAAAGACAAGCCTATCCCATAGTTGTAAAAGGACTGAAAAGATTGGAATACCGTGGCTACGATAGTGCAGGTGTAGCCCTCATCGACGAACATTTATCCGTATATAAAAAGAAAGGCAAAGTGGCCGACATGGAAGAAGCCATAGTTGGTCAGCACCTTGGCGGTCATGTGGGCATTGGCCATACTCGTTGGGCCACCCATGGAGAGCCTAGTGATAGAAATGCGCACCCCCACCGTTCGGCATCTGGCAAACTGGCCATGATACACAATGGCATTATCGAAAACTACATGGCCATCAAAGAAGAACTGACGCAAAAAGGCTACCATTTTTCCAGCGATACCGACACTGAAGTACTCCTCAATTTTATAGAAGACATTCGGGTAAACAACGCCTGCGGTTTAGAAGAAGCCCTGCGCATTGCCCTCAAGCGTATTGTGGGTGCTTATTGCATTTTATTGATTGATGAAGACGACCCGGACACAATTTTGGCAGCCCGCAAAGGATCTCCGCTGGTTATTGGTATTGGCAAAAACGAACATTTTCTCGCCAGCGATGCCTCGCCTATTATTGAATACACCAAAGAAGTGGTGTATGTAAATGACTACCAGGTAGCCATTGTGAAAAAAGATGAGTTGGTACTCAAAAACCTCGGCAACGAAAAAGTAACACCGTTCATTACCAAGCTCGATATGGAACTGGCCGCTATTGAAAAAGGCGGTTACGATCATTTCATGCTGAAAGAAATACACGAACAACCTGCAACCATTTTCGATTGTCTGCGTGGTCGTTTGTTACCCGAAGCTGGTCTGATAAAAATGGGTGGTGTTGAAGCGAATATCGATGCCCTCATCAATGCCCCTCGTATCATAATAGTGGCATGTGGCACAAGCTGGCATGCCGGACTGGTGGCCGAATACCTGATTGAAGAAACCTGTCGCATACCCGTGGAGGTAGAGTACGCATCAGAATTCAGGTACCGCAATCCCATTATTCATCCCGGCGACGTAATTATTGCTATCAGCCAAAGCGGCGAAACTGCTGATACGCTGGTGGCTTTAGAAAATGCCAAAGAAAAGGGTGCATTCATTTTCGGTATTGTGAACAGTGTGGGCAGCAGCATAGCCCGCCTCAGCCATGCAGGTGCTTATACGCACAGCGGCCCCGAAATTGGCGTAGCCAGTACCAAAGCATTTACCGGCCAGTTGGCTGTAATCTCTATGATGGCACTGAAAATGGCGGCTGCCAAAGGCACCATAACCACCGAAAAATATACCGAACTATTATTTGAGCTGCAGGCTATACCTGAAAAAGTAGCCACTATTTTGAAGGATACCAGCCACATAGAAGCTATTGCAGAAAAATACAAAGACGCCAGCGACTTCCTGTTTCTTGGCCGTGGTTACAACTTCCCCGTAGCACTGGAAGGGGCATTGAAGCTGAAAGAAATCAGCTACATACATGCCGAAGGCTACCCCGCTGCCGAAATGAAACACGGCCCCATTGCCTTGGTTGATGAAAACCTGCCAGTGGTTTTTGTGGCCACCAGAGATCGTTTTTATGAGAAAATCGTTTCTAACGTACAAGAAATAAAAGCCCGGAAAGGCAAGGTTATTTGCGTGGCTTCCGAAGGCGACAAAGTGATTCCCACCATGGCTGACGATACCATGTTTGTACCGGATGCCGACGAGTTGGTGGGGCCATTACTGAGTGTTATTCCATTACAATTGCTGAGCTACTACGTGGGTTTGAAAAAGGGCTACGATGTAGATAAACCACGAAATTTGGCCAAAAGCGTAACTGTTGAGTAAATATTTTAGCTTTTATCCACGGTTTATAAGCTGCTGTGGGTAAGAATTGGTTGCCGGGTGCTTACAGGTATGAGGCCTGTTTAGGTACATTCGCAGGGCTATATTTTATGTGTAGCACAATATTTGAAGTATTCCTCCGTTCGTTATTCAGAAAAACTGTATCGCAGATACTATGAAACTTACCCAATTATTCTTTTTTGCTGCGGCTATCGCCATTACCCCTGCCTGTAAAGAAGGCGGACTTTTCAAAAAGAAGTTCGACAAATCAGGTGCAACAGGTTGGAATTACAATGATAAAAACAGCGGTGGCTTCAACGTAGCCAAGGCCAAAGACATCAAAGCCGGTCCGGGTTTGGTGTTTGTACAGGGCGGTACTTTTGTAATGGGTGCTGCAGAAGAAGACGTAATGGCCGATTGGAACAACGTTCCCAAGCGGGTTACTGTCAATTCTTTCTTTATCGACAAAACTGAAGTAGCCAACGTTCACTACCGTGAATACCTGTTTTGGCTCAACCGCACATTTGACCCCGCCGGCGACCCTGCAAACCAACCTATTGTAGATGCAGCCTACCCCGACACCTTGGTTTGGCGTAGCGAATTGGCGTACAACGAGCCTTACGTAGAATATTATTTCCGTCACCCAAGCTTCAATTACTATCCTGTAGTAGGTGTAAGCTGGAAGCAGGCTCATGATTATTGCCTGTGGCGTACCGACCGTGTAAACGAACTGGCACTGTTGAGCGGTGGTTTCATCAATAAAAATGAAATGAAAAACATGCAGGGTAAAGGTGCTGACGCCTTCAACACCAAAGCTTACCTGCTGGGTTTAACTACGCCACCTCCTGGAACAGCTGCCAAAAGCAAAAAGAATCCTTTGACCGATCCAAATGGCCGTCCTCGTACACAGGTTACTTTCGAAGATGGTATCATGAGCCCCGATTACCGCCTGCCTACGGAAGCTGAATGGGAATATGCAGCTCTTGCTTACATTGCTCAAAACCCACAGCCCCGCCGCAAAGAAAAAGGGCAACGTGGTGAAGAATTAGTGGCCAACAAGCAAGTGTATTCTTGGAACAATAACTACAATGGTCTCCGCGACAACCGCCGTGGTAGCTGGCAGGGCGAAATGCTGGCCAACTTCAAACGTGGCTCTGGTGACCTGATGGGTGTGGCCGGTGGCTTGAACGACCGTTCTGCATTGCCCGCCCCCGTTGAAAGCTACTACCCCAACGGTTTTGGTTTGTACAACATGAGCGGCAACGTAAGCGAATGGGTAGCCGACGTGTATCGCCCCATGACCCATGAAGTAGGCGATGATTTCAACTACTATCGTGGTAACGTTTTCCAGAAACTGAAAGTGGTAGACCCTACATCAAATGATCCTTCTACACGCTACGAAAAAGACTCAACCGGCAAAGTGAAATATGTAAATGAAGATAACGCCGACCTTACCAAACGGAGAAACTACCAGAAGTTCTATGCCCTTAACTACCTCGATGGCGACAGCCTGAGCGGCGCCAGCTACGGCTACGGCATTACTACTTTGGTAAGCGATAAGAGCCGTGTAATTAAAGGTGGCAGCTGGTTGGATATGGCCTACTGGCTCGGTCCCGGCACCCGCCGATTCCTCGAAGAAGATCAGTCTACCAGCACAATCGGTTTCCGTTGCGCCATGACTTACTTTGGTGCGCCAGAAGGAAACAGAACACGTGCCGGTAACTACTGGCAAACAAAACGTACACGTCGATAAGTTTTCCCAACATAGGAATGAAGCCCGCCAATTGGCGGGTTTTGTTTTTTTGATAACCCTTCAGCTACCTAATTTGCAGCACTTAGTATTTTTCATGACAACGATTCCACAACTATACGAAGCATTTTTGCAGTGCAGCGGCGTTACAACCGATACCCGCAATATTCAACCCGGCCAATTGTTTATAGCGCTAAAAGGGCCCAATTTTAATGGCAATTCTTTTGCAACAAAAGCATTGGAAGCTGGTGCCAGGTATGTTTTAATTGATGAACCTGAATATCAAATCAACGAACAAACCCTCTTGGTGCCCAATGCACTGGATGCCTTGCAACAACTGGGATTGCACCATCGCAGGCAATTACATATTCCTGTGCTGGCCATAACCGGCAGCAACGGCAAAACCACTACTAAAGAATTAGTTCATGCTGTGCTGGCAACTCAGTTCAAAACCTACACCACCAAAGGAAATCTGAACAACCATATTGGTGTGCCCCTCACCCTGCTAAGCATACAATCCGATGCAGAAATGGCAGTAATTGAAATGGGCGCCAACCATCAAAAAGAAATAGCCGCTTACTGTAGTTATACCGAACCCACTCACGGACTCATCACCAATTGCGGCAAAGCACACCTGGAAGGTTTTGGCGGTGTAGAAGGCGTAAGAAAAGGCAAAGGCGAACTCTTTGATTGGCTGCGCAATCACAACGGGGTGGCATTCATTTGCGACGACTTCGATTACTTCCATACCATGAGTGCCGGCCTGCAAGAAATACATTGGTACGGTACAAATAATGGCGAAGTGGTTGGTAAAGTGCTGGCCAGTGAACCATTTTTGCAAGTGGCCATAGAAAAGGGTTTGAATACTTCCGTCATAAATACACAGTTGGTGGGGAGCTACAACGTGTACAATGTATTGGTGGCAGCTACTGTGGGCAAATACTTTGGCATAAGCGATGCAAACATTGTGCATGCTATTGAAGCATACACACCCACCAACAGTAGAAGCCAACTCATAGAAAAAAATGGCAATAAAATTATACTCGACGCCTACAATGCCAACCCCACCAGCATGGTTGCAGCCATTGAAAATTTTGCTAAACTGCAAGCAGAAAATAAAATGCTGTTTTTGGGCGGCATGATGGAATTGGGTGAAGAAAGTGAACAAGAACATGCTCAATTAATTGCACTGATTCAGCAGCACCAATGGAAAGACGTGATATTGGTAGGTGGTGACTTTGCCACGCTGCCACATCCCTTTCGTTTTTTCACCAACTCCAGCGAAGCAGCCAACTGGTGGAATGCACAGCAAAGCGCTGGCAACTACTTGTTAGTAAAGGGTAGCCGCAGCATGCAAATGGAAAAGATTGTTGGGTAGCCAACGAACGCAGTGATGAAAATCACAGAGGGCCGGACACAGTTCGGTACTTTTGTAACCACTTCGGAAAATGTGAAAATGAAATTCATGGAAAGCAAACGGAAACCATCTTACCTGCCCAGTGTATTGCAATGCAAATGTGCCCGCTGCCGCGAAGGCAACATGTTTGAGCACGGCTTACAACCACTCCCATCTGCCAAAAACATGCAAATGCCTACTCATTGTAAAGTGTGTGGCCAGCCAATGGAAATTGAAGTGGGTTTTTACTACGGCACTGGTTACGTAAGCTATGCCTTAACTGTAGCCATAAGTGTGGCTGTTTTTGTAGCTTATTGGGTGCTCATTGGCATTTCCATCAAAGACAATAGTTTGTTTTATTACCTCGGTATTAATGCCTTGATTTTGCTGGTATCTATGCCTTACACCATGCGACTGAGCCGCTCTATCTGGCTCTCTTTTTTTGTAAAATACGATGCCGACTGGAGGCACAAAGCACCCGAAAAAGTGGAACGCATTGTAGAAGGACAAATGGGCAACTGGTAACGGTTGCTTTTTTTGTGGTAGCCGTTGCCTTGTTCACAATATTCACCAACGGTGATTTCTCCTTTGCCAACCTCCTTACATTTGCCTCCTATGCTACACGATTTGCGCAAAGAACAGGCACTGGAATACCATGCCAAAGGACGGCCGGGAAAAATTGAAGTTGTTCCTACCAAAGAAGCCAAAACGCAACGCGACCTCAGCCTTGCCTACAGCCCCGGCGTAGCCGAGCCCTGTAAAGAAATTAAGTCCGACGTAAGCAATGTATACAAGTATACCGCCAAAGGAAATTTGGTAGGCGTCATCAGCAATGGTACGGCCGTGCTGGGCCTGGGCGATATTGGCCCCGAAGCCAGCAAACCCGTAATGGAAGGGAAAGGCGTACTCTTCAAAATCTTCGCCGATATTGACGTGTTCGACATTGAGGTAAATGAAAAAGACCCCGATAAATTTTGCGACATTGTCAAATCGCTGGAGCCAACCTTTGGTGGCATCAACCTTGAAGATATTAAAGCTCCGGAATGTTTTTACATAGAAAAAAGACTGCGGGAAGAAATGAAAATTCCGGTGATGCATGATGACCAGCATGGCACGGCTATCATCAGCAGTGCCGCATTGCTGAATGCACTGGAAATACAACGCAAAAAAATCGAAAAGGTAAAATTTGTGGTGAATGGTGCTGGTGCAGCAGCCATTGCTTGTATCAAATTGTACATAGCACTCGGTGCCCGTTTCGAAAATTTTGTGGTGTTCGATATCAATGGCGTACTGCACAAAGGCCGTACCGATTTGGATGCTTTCAAACAACAGCTGGCAGTAGATGCGTCCAAAGCACATTGGACATTGAAAGATGCCATGAAAGATGCCGATATGTTTTTGGGATTGAGTGTGGGCAACGTGCTCAATGCCGACATGATAAAAAGCATGGCCAAAAACCCGGTGGTATTTGCTTGTGCCAATCCCGATCCGGAGATTATGTACGATGCGGCACACGATGCACGAAAAGACATCATTGTAGCCACCGGCAGAAGCGATACCCCCAATCAGGTAAATAACGTGCTTGGATTTCCCTACATCTTCCGTGGTGCATTGGATGTAAGGGCTACCACCATCAACGAAGAAATGAAACTGGCTGCCGTTCGTGCCTTGGCAGAGCTGGCAAAAACGCCAGTGCCTGATATTGTGAACCTGGCCTATAACGAAAAATCCATTTCATTCGGGCCCAACTACATCATTCCAAAACCGTTAGACCCACGATTGCTGGCAGCTGTAGCGCCTGCAGTAGCCAAAGCAGCCATGGATAGCGGCGTGGCGCAATTGCCCATTGCCAACTGGGACAACTACGAAATTGAACTCAACCGCAGGCTTGGTTTGGATAACCAACTCTTCCGTGTGATTAGTTCTAAGGCACGTCGTGATCCACGCAATGTAATTTTTGCAGAAGCCGACAACATCAAAGTGTTGAAAGCCGCAGAAATTTGTCTGGAAGAAGGCATCTGCTTCCCCATCCTCATGGGTGCAGAGAAAAAGATTCGCAGACTGGCCGAAGAAAACGGGCTCACTCTCGATGGCATGACCATCATCGACCCCAAAGAAGAACAATGCGAAGACAAACGGCAGGAATTTGGCGAGCAGTTTTTTGCTATGCGTGGTCGTAAAGGCTTTAACCGCTACGAAGCCATTAAAGCCATGAAAGACCGCATGCACTTTGGTTGCATGATGCTGCGCAATGGTGAAGCAGATGCATTGATTGCCGGCCCCAGCCGC
The DNA here is from genome assembly GCA_020848815.1 of Chitinophagaceae bacterium. Classification (GTDB taxonomy): domain Bacteria; phylum Bacteroidota; class Bacteroidia; order Chitinophagales; family Chitinophagaceae; genus Phnomibacter. The sequence continues at coordinate 48,434 of JADLHL010000006.1, forward strand.
GACTATTCAGGTTTAATTCGTCCTGCGCTGCAAATTATTGGTACAGAACCCGGCGTAAAAAAGATTGCCGGTATGTACATTTTGCTCACCAAAAAAGGGCCGCTGTTTTTGGCCGATGCCACGGTAAATTTTCACCCGACTGCAGAAGAAATTGCCGACATCACTCAGATGGTAAGCAAAGAAGTTCGAAGCTTCAATATTCAGCCACGTATTGCATTGCTCTCTTACTCCAACTTTGGCAGCAGCAATACACCTGAAGCCAAAATGATGGCTGAAGCCAGAAACATTTTGAAGGAACGGGATCCTAAAATGATTGTGGATGGTGAAATGCAAGGTATCCTGGCATTCAACAACGACATCCTGAAAGAAAACTATCCATTCAGTGAGTTGGTGGGTCAGGATGTAAACACACTCATCTTCCCCAACTTGTCGGCCGGTAATATTGCTTACAACCTGCTACGCGAAGCCGGCAATGCCGATGCGATTGGTCCCGTATTGCTGGGTATGAAAAAACCGGTGCATGTGTTGCAACTCGGCAGCACTGTACGCAGCATTGTAAACATGACGCTGATTGCAGTGATAGATGCCCAAATGAAATGCTATGCACACGACACAGGTAAAGAACCTGCCAAAAAGAAATGGTGGCAACGTGGTAAGCAGTAACATCATTCCTCTTTACGCAACACACACTCATTGCAACGCATTAATTTCAACTCATGCCGTTATTTGAACACTTAGGAAGCTATATCATTACCATGAAGGGCATGTTTGCCCGGCCGGAAAATGAAAAAATGTACTGGAAAGAATTCATGCACCAGTGCGTGGAAATCGGAGTCGGTTCGCTGCCCATTGTACTTATCATTTCTATGTTTTTAGGAATGGTGATGACGGTGCAAACCGCCTATCAGTTGGTGACAAACTTAATACCACTCAGTACCATTGCTGTAGTAGTGCGGGATAGCATGCTGCTCGAACTGTCACCCACGGTTATTTGTGTAGTGCTGGCCGGTGTAGTGGGCAGTAAAATAGCCTCTGAGTTGGGCAACATGCGCATCAGCGAACAAATTGATGCACTCGAAATCATGGGCATCAACACCAAAACCTATTTGATTTTACCCAAGGTGCTGGCATCACTCATTGTGGTGCCCATGCTCATTACTTTATCCATTGTTATTTCGTTGTGGGGTGGTCGCTTTGTAGGCGAAGCAGCAGGCATTATCAACTCTACCATTTTTGACGAAGGCTTGCTCCGCGACTTCAATCCGTTCAACGTAACAGTAGCCATGGTGAAAGCGGTTACGTTTGCCTTGCTCATCAGCAGCATATCGGCCTACTTTGGTTACAATGTAAAAGGCGGTGCATTGGAAATTGGCCGTAGCTCAACATTGGCAGTGGTTGTTAGTTGTATCCTCATTTTGCTGGCCGATTATGTCATCACACTTATTCTGCTCAATCCATGATCAAGCTTCAAAATATCAAAAAATCTTTCGGCGACAGAACAGTGTTGTACGACATCAGTGCTGAGTTTTTGCCCGGCAAATGCAACCTCATTATTGGTAGCAGCGGCAGCGGTAAAACGGTGCTGATGAAATTGCTGGTGGGTTTGTTTACTCCCGACAGCGGACAGATTTTATACCACGGCGATGACATGGTGCAAATGAGCCGGGAAGAACGCAAAGAATTGCGCCAGCAAATTGGCATGCTCTTTCAGGGTTCAGCGTTGTTCGACAGCATGACCGTGGAGCAAAACGTGATGTTTCCGCTCGACATGTTTACCAAAGACAGCTACGCTACCAAACTGAAGCGGGTAAATGAAGTGCTCGACCGGGTAAACCTGAAAGACACCAACAAAAAGTATCCGGCAGAAATAAGCGGCGGTATGAAAAAGCGGGTAGGCATTGCCCGTGCCATTGTGCTCAATCCACAATACCTGTTTTGCGATGAGCCCAACAGCGGCCTCGATCCGCAAACGAGCATGGTGATTGATAAACTCATCAAAGACCTGACTGTTGAATTCAATACCACCACCATCATCAACACGCATGACATGAACAGTGTGATGGAAATTGGTGACAATATTTTGTACATGTACCAAGGCTACAAGCAATGGACGGGCACCAAAGAAGACATCATTTTCAGCACCGATGAAAAACTCAACAGCTTCATTTTTGCCAGCGAGTTTTTACAGGATGCCAAAAACATGCGGATGCTCGAAATGACGGGCAAATATCCGGGGCAAACACCACCCACTAATTCATGAGTGGTATGAACAAAGGGCTCCTATCGTTACTTGCATTTGTGTTATTGAGCACTGCAGGTTTTGCCCACGAATTTTGGCTTGACCCAGTTTCCTTTTTTTCAAAAAATGCCTGCGTTCGTTTTCGGGTGGGCGAACATTTCAGCGGCAACAACTGGAGCGGCAACTTTGAAAAAGTACGACTGCTGGAAGTGCTCAACCATACCGACCGCAGCACTACCAATGCACAGCAAATGCTGCCTAACCCAGGCGACTCACTGCAGTTCAGCCTGCCATTTACCGGCACCCAAATGCTGGTGTACAATGGCAGCAACAGCTACATAGAACTGCCCGCCGGTGAGTTCAATGCCTATTTGCAGGAAGACGGCCTGACGGACATTGCGACCTGGCGCAAAGCCAATGGACAAGACACAGCCCGCAGCCGCGAATACTACCAACGCAGTGTAAAAACCTTGTTGCAAAATGGCACCCGGCTAACACCCTGTAACTATCCCACCGAATTGCCGCTGGACATTGTGCCGCTGCAACATCCGTATAGCCTCACCAAAGCGGGCAGCATCAGCTTTCAGGTATATTTTCAACAGCGGCTGCTCAAGCAAGCCCTCATTCGCACCTGGCATATCAGCAGCACAGGTAAGCTCACGGCCGGCAGCATTGCCATGACCGACGGCAGCTTTACCCTGCCCGTAACCCCCGATGGAAAATGGATGGTAAGCCTCGTAAAAATGGTGCCCAACAAGTCCGATGACAAAGCCGATTGGCAAAGCTATTGGGGCTCCTTTACCTGGGGTTATTATTAACCTGCTTTTTGGGAATAATGCCTCGCCAAGTGTGGCGGTCAACCCCTACTTTTGCGTCACTTTTTTACGTCCACAGTATAAACTTTTGCCATGAGTGTTTTAGTAAACAAAGACTCCAAAATAATTGTACAGGGTTTCACCGGTACAGAAGGAACGTTTCATGCTACGCAGATGATTGAGTACGGCACCAACGTGGTTGGTGGTGTTACGCCAGGCAAAGGTGGCAGCACCCACCTCGACCGTCCTGTGTTCAACACCGTGGCCGACGCTGTGAAATCAACCGGCGCCAATGTGAGCATCATTTTTGTACCGCCAGCATTTGCTGCCGACGCGGTGATGGAAGCTGCCGACGCAGGTATTGCTTTAGTAGTATGTATTACCGAAGGCATTCCTGTGCAAGACATGGTAAAAGTGAAGAACTACCTGCAGGGCAAAAACACCCGCTTGGTAGGTCCTAACTGCCCCGGTGTAATTACTGCCGGCGAATGTAAAGTAGGCATCATGCCCGGCTTCATTTTCAAAACCGGCAATATTGGTATTGTAAGCAAAAGTGGTACCCTCACTTACGAAGCGGCCGATCAGGTAGCTAAAGCGGGTTTGGGTATTACCACGGCTATTGGTATTGGTGGCGACCCCATTATTGGCACTACTACCAAAGAAGCGGTTGAACTGCTGATGAACGACCCTGCTACCGAAGGCATTGTAATGATTGGTGAAATTGGTGGTGGCATGGAAGCCGAAGCAGCCCGTTGGATTAAAGAATTTGGAACCAAACCTGTGGTTGGTTTTATTGCCGGCCAAACAGCGCCTCCCGGCCGCCGCATGGGCCACGCCGGTGCTATTGTAGGTGGTGCCGACGATACTGCTGCTGCCAAAATGAAAATCATGGCAGAATGCGGTATCCATGTAGTAGCCAGCCCCGCCGACATTGGCAAAACCATGGCTGCTGCGTTGAAAAAATAAGCCCGTTGCACAACGCTAAATATTTTGTTAAGCCGACCTCGTGTCGGCTTTTTTTATGCGCATTGGTATGTAAAAATGCTGTTCCTTACATCCTGTTTAGCGATAGCGAAAAGAGACCTTTACATAAACACCGATACATGATGCCGAACAGATGGACGCTGCTCCTCCTCAGCCTTTGCTGCACACTCAGTTTGCTGGCACAAAAGCCATTCAACTACGAAAAAGCCTGGCAAAAAATTGATTCCCTCATTTACAAAGAGCTGCCCAAATCTGCTTTGGCAGAAGTAAACAAACTGTATGCGCAGTCGGTAAAAGACCAACAGGAAGCACAGCGGTTAAAAGCCATCATTTGCAAAGGCCACCTCTCTTTGGTAGTGGAAGAAGAAAGCTTCAAACCGGTAATTGTACAACTGGAAAAGGAACTGAAAACAGCCAAACAACCCAGCCAGCAAATACTGCACAGCTTGCTGGCAGATGTGTATCTCCGCTATTTCGAAAGGCAACGCTGGAAGATTTATGACCGCAAAAAAACGAACAGCATCAGCAGTAATCCTGACACCTGGAGTGCGGAAAATTTTCACCAACGCATTACACAACTATACAGCGCCAGTTTGAAAAATCCGGCGTTGTTGCAGCAAACCAATATCGATAATTACCAACCCATCCTCATCAAAGGAGAAAAGAAACTTCGCCCTACCCTGTATGATGTATTGGCCCACAAGTTTCTCGATTATTTGCAAAGCGATGAAATAGACATCAGCGAACCCATTGATGCAATTACACTCAACGATGCAGCCTCGCTGAGCATGCCCAAACTCTTTATCCGCCACCACTACAGCAGCAACGATAGCAGTAACCGGGTGTGGCGGGCCATTCAGTTGTACCAACAGTTACTGAGCTTTCACCTCAACGATGCCGACCCTTCTGCATTAATTGATGCCGACCTCTCCCGCTATGCATTTGTGCAGCGGGAAAGCAGTAATCCTTACAAAAAAAGATTGGGGAAAGAATGGCTGGAAAACATGGTGGTGCAATATCCCGACAATGAAATGGCTGCCATGGCTGCAGTTGAATTAATTGAGTACTGGCGGGATTTGGGTGAAGCATGGGAGCCACAGCAAAGCAAGAACACAGAAGGCAAAATGGCACTGGCCATTGCCGCTAACATGGCGAAGGACATCAGCGGAAAATTTCCGAAAACCATTGCCGGAGAAAGAGCAGCTTATCTCTATCAAACCCTTACCAAACCACAGTTGAAAGTAGAAGTTGAACAGGTAAATGTGCTCAAAGAACCCTTCAGGGCAAAGCTCTCTTTTACCAATACCACGAAAGCGTATTTACGCATCATCAAAGCAAAGAATGGCGAAGAAGTGGACGAGTATTTTTACCCCAATGAAGATTGGTGGAGTAAAATAGTGAAACAAACTTCCATCCGTCAATGGACACAAGACTTACCTGCTTATACCGACCTGCGGGAGCATAGTGCCGAAATAGCCGTTGGTGAATTGCCCGTGGGCGAATACTGGTTGCTGGCCAGTGCCGATGAATCATTTAGCACTGCGCAAAATGCACTCACGGCAGTGCACTTGTACGTCAGCAACATCAGCTATGTGTACAATAGCAGCCAGCACTTGTTTGTGCTAGACCGGGTAACCGGCAAACCACTAGTGAATGCACAAGTGCAGTTTTGGAAAAAGAACTACGACTATGAAAAACGCAAACAGCAAAAAACATTTTGGCAAATGTTGCGTACCGATAAAAACGGACTGGTGATGATTCCAAAAGATAAATCAAACAGCAACCGAAACCTGCTCATTGAAATTACCCATGGCAACGACCACCTGTTTGTGCAAAATGAAGTGTACAACACAGGCTATGTGTACGATGAAGAACAACAGCAATTAAAAAAAGATGCACTTGCCCGCTACTTTTTTTTCACCGACCGTGGTTTGTACCGGCCCGGGCAAACCGTATACTTCAAAGCCATTGGTGTAAGTGAAGACAACACTACAGGAAACGCTATCTTGTATTTACCCAATAAGTATGTGTTGGTGAATTTGTTTGATGCCAATCAGCATCTTATCAAATCGTTGAAATTGATGCACAATGAGTTTGGTAGCATTCAAGGCAGTTTTATATTACCAGCCAACGGCCTAACCGGCAGCTTTCGCATAGAAGTGCAGGAAGGCGATGAACGCCATCCCGCCTACTTTAAAGTGGAAGAATACAAGCGGCCAAAATTCAGCGCCAGCTTTTCCCCTGTACAAGGTAGTTACCGCCTGCACGACAGCGTAACTGTAAAAGGGAACGCCACTGCCTTTGCCGGCAACTCCATTTCCGGTGCCTCTGTGAAATACACAGTGCGAAGATCACATCGCTTCCCCATTTGGGATGCGCCATTCAAAAATAGCTGGACTGCCTACCCACCGCTTTCCCGCTATAGTGGGCAAACTGCAGAGATAGCCAACGGCACTGTAACCACCCAGACAGATGGCAGTTTCAGCATCTCCTTTCCCGCCCTGCCCGATGAAAAAATTGATGCTGCAGCACAACCCATTTTTACTTACAGCATTGAAGCCAGTGTGACAGACATCAACGGCGAAACGCATGATGCCAACACAACAGTAAGTGTGGGTTACACCTCGCTACAACTCAGCCTTGACAATGCCCGACAGGATTTTATGCGGGTAGACAGCGCAGTGCGGTTTGTGCTTAGCAGCAGCAACCTCAACAATGAACCGGTACCCACCAACGTGCAATGGAAAGTTGTAGCGCTGCAAACGTCCAACCGTTTGTTGCGCAACCGATACTGGTCGGCGCCAGATACTTCCACGCTTGACAAAGCCAGCTTTGTGCAACGCTTTCCCCACGACCCGTATTTGAATGAAGATGAAATGCGAAGCTGGCCATTGGGCAAACAGCTTTTGGGTGATACAGTAAATACCGGCAGCAACAACTGCATTCAAATACCTGCCGGCAGTTTGCCTGCAGGTATGTATGCCCTGCAGTTTAGTACCACGGACAAAGACGGCCAAGCAGTCAGCGGACAACACATTTTTGGTATGTACGATGTGCAAATGCAACGGCTGCCCATGCCCATGTATCAATTGTTGCCGCAAACCAACCTAACCCTTGAGCCGGGTGAAAAAGCAAACATCTTACAGGGCAGCACAGCCAAACCAGCTTATGTAATTGAGCTGACCAGTAAGTTTCGAAACCAACAACAAACAGACAGCCTGACTTACCACAACATGCTGCAACCAATGCTGCAACAAACGGTAACAGCAACAGAAGCCGACCGCGGTGGCTATCATATCAACCGCGTATTTGTGCAACACAACCGGGTGTACAGCAACAGCTGGCAGGTAAACGTACCTTGGAGCAATAAAGAGTTGCACATTTCTCTGGCCAGCTTCCGCAACAAACTCTTGCCCGGCCAGCAGGAAACATGGACACTCAACATAAATGGCAAGGGTAAAGAAAAAGCAGCGGCTGAATTGTTGGCCAGTATGTACGATGCATCTTTAGACGACATTCAGCCATTTGCATGGAGCGATATGTATCTGTGGCCCAATCATTATTTCGCGGCCAATGGCTGGCAAACCGATGCACAATTCAAAAGCCAGACAGGTAGTGAAAAATACAATGAGGTAGTGGATACAAGTGGCGCTTATTTCTACACCCAAATGATGACCATTGCTGAACATTGGCAAGTGTTTGGAGAAAAAGATATTCTAATGTCTGGTTTCATTTCAACAACAAGAATTGCGACCATGAATCAAGAAGGTGTAAGTGATTCCGGATTAGTCAGGTCGCCAGCTCCGCACCCGCATTATAAATTACAGTCAGTAAAATTCACCCCACCAAAAATTGTAAAAGACGAAGAAGTTCAGCAAAATGAAAAGCCCTCGGGCCAAAATGGTAAGCCTGTTCAAATCCGTAAAAACTTCAACGAAACCGCTTTCTGGCTGCCGCAGTTGCGTACAGATACGGCCGGCAATGTGAGCCTGAGTTTTACCATGCCCGAAGCACTCACCCAATGGAAACTGCAGCTGCTGGCACACAACCAACAATTGCAAACGGGTTTGCAGCAAGCAATGGTCGTTACACAAAAAGAGTTGATGGTACAACCCAATGCGCCCCGCTTTTTCCGTCAGGGCGATCAGCTGGAACTGGTGAGCAAAGTGGTAAACCTTTCCAACAAAGAACTCACTGGTGTGGCACGGCTCGAACTCTTCAATGCCAGCACCAATCAACCGGTAGATGGTTGGCTGCAAAATGTATTTCCACAGCAATATTTTACTGTCGCTGCCGGCCAATCTGTAGCGGTGAAATTTCCGTTGCAAATACCGGTGCAATACACCGATGCCCTCACCTATCGCATTACGGCCACGGCAGATAATTACAGCGATGGCGAAGAAATGACCTTGCCCGTACTCAGCAACCGCGTATTGGTTACAGAAACACTGCCACTCACCATCCGCAATACCAACCAACGCAGCTGGCAATGGCAAAAGTTATTGCAAAGCGATAGCAGCAGCACGTTGCAGCATCAGTCATTCAGCATTGAGTTTACCAGCAATCCGGTGTGGTTGGCAGTGCAGTCTTTGCCCTACCTCACCGAGTATCCGTACGAGTGTGCAGAGCAAACCTGGAACCGTTTTTATGCCAATGCATTGGCGGCACACATTAGTAAGCAAATACCCAATATGGCCAAACTGTTGCAGCAATGGCAGCAACAAGACACAGCCGCTTTACTCTCGAATCTGCAAAAGAATGAAGCGTTGAAAACAATACTTCTGGAAGAAACGCCATGGGTACTGGCCGCTAAAACAGAAGCCGAACAAAAGAAACAACTTGCGGTACTGTTTGATGTAGTACGCATGGCCAACGAATGGAACAAAGCGCTGCAACAAATGGAAGAACTGCAAAGCAGCAACGGTGGATTTGTTTGGTTTAAAGGCGGTGCCGACGACCGGTACATCACCCAATACATTGTGAGCAGCATTGGGCATTTACTCAAACTGAATGCAGCTCCCACCGGCTTGCAAAACCGTTTGCAAACCATGGCTACCAAAGCCATTGCCTACCTCGATGCCCGGATGCAGGAAGACTATCAATATTTGCTGCGGACAAAATCGCTGGCTGCCACTATCACTGCCAACGACTTGCAGGTGCAATACTTTTATGCCCGCAGTTTCTTCCCCAATGCCTTACCAAAACCTGCCTACAAAACAGCCTACGATTTTTACTTTGGCAAGCTGAAAAACAGCAGCACCAAACGCAGCAAGCAAACACAAGCCATGCTGGCCATGGTGCTGCAGCGCAACAAGCAAACTGCAGCAGCTGCAGCCATTTTGAAATCGCTGACAGAAAACAGCATCACACATCCGGAAATGGGCATGTACTGGAAAGAGTTCAACAATCCCGCTTACTATTGGTGGCAGGCACCTATTGAAAGCCATGCACTGCTGATAGAAGCCTACGCGGAAATTGAGAATAACGCAACACGCATTGCTGATTTGAAAACATGGCTATTGCGCCAAAAGCAAACCAACAACTGGAAGACCACCAAAGCAACCGCAGATGCCTGCTATGCCTTGCTGCTCAAAGGCAACAATTGGGCTGCTGCTCAAGCTACGGTGCAAATAGCAGCCGGCAACTGGACACCGACCATTCAACAAGAAGCAGGCACGGGTTATGTGCAGGTGCAGGCTGTGGGTGAAAAAGTGAAAGCTGAAATGGGCAATATCAGTATTCAGCTGAAGCAGCAAGACAAAACCGCTGCCAAAGGCTTGACGGCTTGGGGTGCCGCCTACTGGCAATACTTCGAAAATCTTGACCAGATAACGGAAGCAGCTACGGGCTTGCAATTACAGAAAAAACTGTACAAAGAAGTGCTGAGCAACAAAGGCGTTGAACTGGTAGAAGTGCTGCAAGACACACCACTGAAACCCGGTGATAAACTCGTCGTTCGTCTTACCATCACTTCAGACAGAAGCCTGGAATATGTGCACCTGAAAGACATGCGGGCTGCCTGCCTCGAACCGGTATCGCAACTGAGCCAATACCAATGGCAGGGTGCTTTGGGTTACTATCAGGCTCCCAAAGATGCCAGCATGAATTTCTTCATTCACTATTTACCCAAAGGAACCTATACGTTGGATTACAGCGTTTGGGTAACGCATGAAGGCACGTTCAACAACGGTATCAGCACCATTCAGTGCATGTATGCGCCGGAGTTTAGCAGCCACACAAGCGGGCAAATATTGACGGTGAAGGCAGAATAAGAAAATACCCACAATTGGGGATGCTGCGATTTCATTGCAGGTGTACATTCGCTATGCAACATTCATGAACAGAAAGCATTTTCTCAAAAACGTATTGGGTACTGCAGCCGCAGTTACAGCCGGCACTACCGCCATGGCCATGCCCGATCCACCAGTGGTGCGTAGCCTGGCACAACCGCCATACCTCCAACCGGGAGATATTATTGGCATTACCTGCCCGGCCAGCCCTTTGGAAATGAAGGATATGCTCAACTGTAGTTCGGCCCTCAAAAAATGGGGCTACGAAGTGTGCGTAGGCAATACCGTAGGACAAGTGTGGGAACGCTTTGGCGGTAGCGATGCCGAACGGGCGGCCGATGTGCAACTCATGCTCGACGATCCTTCCATTAAAGCCATCTTATTTGCCCGTGGCGGCTATGGTGCCATGCGTATGATGGACAGGGTGGATTGGACATCGCTACGTAAAAACCCGAAATGGTTGGTGGGCTACAGCGATATCACCGCCATTCATTGCCATGTAAATGCACAGTTTGGTTTGCCCACCATTCACGGCGATATGGTGAATGGTTTTAAAGCCATTGAAGACATCAGCACGTTTTCTTTAAAGCAAGTGATATCGGGCAAACGATTTGAATACCGCAGCCCGGCATTTGGACTCAACCGCAAAGGTCAGGCCACCGCCATGTTGGTAGGTGGAAACCTGAGTTTGGTAGCTGCTATGCTGGGTAGTAAAAGCTCATTGGATACGGATGGTAAAATTCTTTTTCTGGAAGAAGTAAGCGAATACAAATACACCCTCGACCGCATGATGATGTCGCTGAAAAGAAGCGGCAAACTGGATAAGTTAGCAGGCCTGATTATCGGCGGTATCACCGCTACAAAATCAGATGCAGAAACACCATTTGCCATGAGTGTAGAAGAAATCATTTATGAAAAAGTAGCCGACAAAAACTTTCCGGTGTGTTTCAATTTTCCCGCAGGGCATATCCGCAACAATATGGCTTTGAAGCTCGGCATTTACTACACATTTCGGGTGACAGAAACCGGAGGTTCTCTCACCGAAGTTTCTTCTACATTGCCACTCATTCCATTGCCCGATATTGACAGTCTGCTGACGCCACCAGAATTTTTACCATAGCCATTCTCCTTATCTTTCGCCATCAATTTTTTCTGATGGCAAAAGCAATCATCACTCCCCCGTATTTACGCAAAGGTGCCACTGTTGGCATTGTTTGTCCTGCCGGCTACATGCCCGCAGCAAAAACACTGACCTGCCAGCAAACCCTGCAATCGTGGGGCTTTCAGGTAAGGCTGGGCAAAACAGTAGGCCATCAGCATTACTATTTTTCGGGCACCGATGCTGAACGATTGCAAGACCTGCAACAGATGATAGACGACCCAACGGTGGATGCCATTTTGTGTGGCCGTGGTGGCTACGGCACCAGCCGCATTATTGACCAGCTCAATTGGAAAAAATTTCGCCAGCATCCCAAATGGATCATTGGTTTTAGCGACATCAC
>JADLHL010000007.1 GCA_020848815.1 Chitinophagaceae bacterium
GTTTTGAGATTGATGATGGGGCGCAGGTGAATTTCGCCACTACCGGCGTGGGCATAGTGCACACTGTACAGGCCATGCTTTTTCAAAATCACGTTGAAGTCGCGGATGAATTCGGGTAGGTCATTTACATCCACACTTGTGTCCTCAATGACGGCTACGGCTTTTTCATCACCGGGCAGGTTGCCCAGCAAACCAAGGCCAGCTTTGCGCAGGGCCCATATTTTTTTGCAATCATCGCCATACAACACCGGGAAATGATAACCCAAACCGGCGGCCCGCATGTCGGCTTCCATGGCGGCAAAAACAGGCGCTATGTCTTCGCGGACGTCCCGCAATATTTCTACCACCAAAATAGCACCGGGGTCGCCCTGTACAAAAAAGCGGTTTTTGCGCTGTTCAATATTGTCTTTGGTGCATTCGAGTATGTAATGGTCGATAAGTTCGCTGGCGCTGGGTTGGTATTTCAGCGCAATCAGGTTGGCCCGCAGGCTTTCATCAATCGAGTTGAAATGGATGCACATCAGTCCGCCTTCTTTGGGCGGCAGGTCGTTTACATGCAGTACAATTTCGGTGATGAAACACAGCGTACCCTCGCTGCCGGCAATGAGGCTGCAGAAATTAAAATCGGGTCCGCCGGCGGTAAAAGGTGCCATGTCTACCAGCAGGTCGATGGCATAGCCGGTGTTGCGGCGTTCCACCGTTTTTTTCGGAAACTGCCTGCGTATTTCTTCCTGATGGGCTTCTACACTCAGCATGCTGCGTACCTGCTTGTACACCCTGCCTTCGAGGGTAGGCAGTTCGCATTTGGAATGAAATTCATCGAGGCTCAGGGCTCTAAAAACCACTTCGCTGCCATCGCTCAAAAAGCCTTTTACTTCCAGCAAATGCTCCCGGGTACTTTTGTACACCACGCTGTTGCTGCCGCAGCTGTTGTTGCCCACCATGCCGCCAATCATGGCCCGATTGGCCGTGCTGGTTTCGGGGCCAAAAAACAGGCCGTGGGGCTTCAAAAACATATTGAGCTCATCGCGTATGACGCCGGGCTGCACACGCACCCAATGTTCGTCTTTGTTGAGCTCCAGTATCTGGTTAAAATGCTTGCTCACATCTACCACAATGCCATTGCCCACCACCTGACCCGCCAGGCTGGTGCCGGCAGTGCGGGGGATGAGTGAGGTGTTGTGCTCGTTGGCAAAACGAATGAGCGTTTGCAGGTCTTTGTTGTGTTTGGGGATGGCGACGGCCAGAGGCATTTCGCGGTAGGCCGATGCATCGGTGGCATACAGCACCCGCATGGCCTGATCGGTATATAATTCGCCTTGCAGTTGGGTGGCCAACTGGCGCAATGGTTCAGTCATGGTTCTAGTTTCCTTGTAAAAGAAAATCAGGCAGCACTGCGAATGTAAGACCTGCCGCCGGCATTGCATCCGGTACTGTGGAAGAGCTGCATGCTGTAGGGTTGTTTTTCAAAAACAATCCGTGCATCTGTGGCGAAAATAAAGCGCCCCGAAGGAGCATCGCTGTTACCTGTTTCGCATGAATACGGCAAGCCGGGTAAATTCGTTTTGCCGCTATGTGCTGCACAATCATTTTTAAAAATTCTTTGCAACTATCCCATGTAGTGCATGATGAAATACAGCTGCCACATAGCAGGTAATTTTTACATTTGACAGCATGAATATTAACAGGAATTTGCCCGCCGTCAGTGGATTATAGCATTCCTTTACCGCTACACATTTCGTTGCTCACACCCCTTCGTTTATAACCATTAAAAGATTGACATGAAGAAATTGATGATGCCTGTAGCAGGCCTGGTGGTACTGCTGAGCAGCTGTGTCAGCAGCAAAAAATTCCAACAAGCACAAGATGATTATGCGGTGCTCAACAACAAGTACACGCAACTGCAGGAAGACCTGAAGAACTGCGAAAAAGACCTGGTAAAAGCCAGCAATTTTTTGCAAACATCTGAGAACAACAATGCCAATTTGAAAGAACAACTCAAAACGTATAAGGACCAGGCTTCAAACCTGCAAAGCACCAACACGCAGGTGCTGGGCCGCCTCGAAGACCTGAGTGTGCTGAGCAGTAAGCAGGCCGAAAGTGTACAGCAAAGCCTGGCCAAACTGGCCGAGCGGGATATTTACATCAAAGACCTGCAAGGTGCCATGGCCCGAAAGGATAGCCTGAACATGGCGTTGGTGATGAACCTGAAAGGATCACTCGGCCCCATTGCTGACGACGACATCAATATTGAAGTGGACAAGGGTGTGGTGTACATCAACATCAGCGACAAGCTGTTGTTTACCACCGGTAGCTACGACGTAAACCCCAAGGCCATGAACGTGTTGGAAAAAGTAGCCACCGTGCTGAAGAACCAACCCAACATTGAGTTTATGGTAGAAGGCCATACCGATAATGTGCCCATTAAAGGTGGTGCCCTCCGCGACAACTGGGACCTGAGTGTGCTACGGGCTACTTCGGTGGTACGCACTTTGCAAACCAAATTCGGCATTGACCCCAAGCGGATGACCGCCGGTGGCCGTGCAGAATATGTACCGGTAATGAGCAACAGCAGCGCCAGTGGCAAAGCCGCCAACCGCCGTACCCGCATTGTGGTACTGCCCGAACTCGATCAGTTTTTCCAACTGCTGAACCCCGGCACCACTGCCGAAAAACCAGCAGGCAAATAA
>JADLHL010000008.1 GCA_020848815.1 Chitinophagaceae bacterium
CAAATAACCAGAACAACGGTATCAAATCATTTTCTTTTAATCGTTGCATCGCTTTGCCCCACACAATGCCTTGCATAATCCAGCGGAATGCCAGTGCCCCCAACGCAAACTGCCAGCTGAAAAAGATAGCACTCACAATGAGCAGGGGGTAAAATAACCAGTTCACTAAAGCATAGGTGCCCAGCAAAAACTGATGCGACGTTTTGTAAAATTTAGCGGTGCTGTAATGCCGGTTTTTTTGCTTCCACCATTCCGCAAAATTGGCCGCAGGTTCGCTGTAGGTAAATGTGTCCGGATCAATCACAATGGCCGTGTTTTCTTTGGTGGCCACCTTATTAATGAACATATCATCATCTCCACCGGGAATGTGGTTGATACTGGAAAAACCCTTGGCTTTGAAGAAGAGATTTTTGCGATAGCTAAGATTGCGGCCCACACCCATATACGGCGTACCTGCCAATGCATAACTGAAATATTGCAGCGCTGTGTGAAAGGTTTCAAACCGTACCAGCTTGTTGAACAGGCCCGGTTTTTTTTCATGTGCACCATAGCCCAGCACTACTTCAATATCATCGGTGTAAGCGTCCTGCATTTTTTGAATCCACCATTCGCTGGCGGGCTTGCAATCGGCATCGGTGAGCAGCATTACTTCAAACTTGCTCGATTTTATGCCAATACTCAACGGATATTTTTTACCGGGAATATGCTTGGCTTCCTGCGTCAGGTTCACCGGCTTCAAATGGCGAAACATCCGCTCCAGCTCTTCCAGAAAAAACTTGGTATCGTCAAATGAGTTGTCGTTTACCACCATTACTTCATGAGTGGTGGGGTACTGCTGCGTTAAAATGGGCGGCAGGTTTTGCTCCAGGTTATGGGCTTCATCTCTGGCACAAATAATCACACTCACCGGATGCGTTTGCGACTGAAACTTGTCCTTCGATTTGTAGAGCAAAAAGCGAAGAAAAAAGTACAGGTTATACAGCAGCTGGATGAGAAGTGTGAGGCATAGTGCAAGAAAAATATAAAAAGGCCATTGATGTAGTATGTCGTTCCAATTCATTCGGATGCGTGTTTTGGGGTACGGGGATAGCTGTCAGCTAAGGCATGTCAGGATTCTTCACAGCCAACGCATACCCCGCTTCAATCCGCAAAAATAAGGTTTGAGGCATGGTGGATGTCAGGAATTGAAACCGGTGGATAATTTCATCCGGCCCTTCAACGTTTGGCGTATCTCTTGGGGCTTCGGCTATCTTTGACCATTGCTATGCGGAATCGACACACCCTTTTTATTGTTGGATGGCTGCTCACCGTTTGTTGCTGGCCGGCTTGGCTACAGGCGCAAACCACTGCCGTGTATCCGCTTCAGCTACCGGCTTCGGCGGTGTACGAAGGCGTGGTACAGGTAAAAATGAAACCGGAATTTGCACATTTGCAATGGAAAAAAACAGCCAATGGCTGGCAAACCGGTTCGGCCAATCTGGATAAAGCCCTGCAAAAAATTGCCGCCAGCAAAGTGGATACCCTCTTCAAAGCGGTGTATGAACTGGCCAATACCGACGAAAACTTTCTGGCACAGCAACACATGGAGCAAGCCGGACTGATGCGTTGGATGACGGTTCGTTTTTCGGCCAACTTACCGGTCATGCAGGTGTGCAGCATGTTTCGCTCCCTGCCCGAAGTAGCCTGGGCCGATGCCGTGGGCAAAATCGAATTACATACCGATCCCAACGATGCGTTTTTTGCCAATCAATGGTATTTGCGCAACAGCGGTCAAACCGCTGGCAGGGTAGGTGCCGATATCAATGTATCTCCGGCATGGAATTTTACAACGGGCAGCAGCGATGTAGTTGTGGCCGTGCATGATGGTGGTGTGCAGCTATCGCACCCCGATTTGCAAGGCAACATGTGGCCCGGCAAGTCTTTCAATTTTGTAGCTAACAATACGCAGCTCACCGACGACAACCACGGCACTCATGTAGCAGGATTGTTGGCGGCGGTGCGCAACAACGCCATAGGCATTGCCGGTGTGGCCGGTGGCAATGGCACGGCCAGCACAGGGGTAAAAATGATGAGCCTGCAAATCATCGGCGGTACACCGGTAGTGGCCGGTCACGAAGCCTTGTCGTTTGTGTATGCGGCCAACAACGGCGCTGCTATTTCGCAAAACAGCTGGAGCTACAACGCCGCCAATTTCTTTCCGCAGTACACTGCCGATGCCATCGATTATTTCATTGCCAATGGCGGCGGCACTGTGCTGAAAGGCGGCATCGTTATCTTTTCTGCTGGCAACAATGGTACCGAGCAAACCTATTTTCCGCCTGCTCACAACAAAGTACTGGCAGTAGCAGCGGCTACGCACAACGATGAAAAAGCGGGCTACTCCAACTTTGGTACCTGGGTCGATATTACCGCCCCCGGTGGCGATGCATCGCAACCCATGCTGAGCACCATCACGGGTAGCAATTATGGCAACCTGTTTGGCACTTCCATGGCTTGTCCGCTGGTGAGTGGGGCTGCGGCCTTGCTGGTGAGTCGTGCCCCGGGCAAAATGCTGGCCGATGACCTGCGCAATCTCTTACAATTTGGTGTCGATAATATTTATCCCATCAATGCCGGCAACCTGCAGGGCAAGCTGGGCACAGGCAGGTTGAATGTGGGCAAAAGTATGCTGCGGACAGACTCGCTGGCCAACAGTGCCACGCTGGCTGCTGTTACCAATTTTTCACTGCAGCCTCAGTGCAGCACCTGGCAGTTGCAATGGACCATCCCCGCTACTGCCAGTAAAGTGTTGGTGGCCATGGCTCCTGCCGATGCCTTCATTGGATTACCATTTTATCAAACCTATACAGTTGGCCAAACCCTGCCCGGTGGCGGCACGGTGCTGTACAGCGGCAATGCAAATACAGCTACCATTCCCATGCCTATGGATGGCAGCCGTTGTCAACTGCGCATTTGGGCCAGCAATGCCGATGGCAGCTTGTACAGTTTGGGTGAAACGATAACTGCAACAGTACCCGTTACTGCTAGCCTGCCACAAGCCATTGGCAGCAACAACAGCATCCAATTATCGTGGCAGCGCCAATGTCCGCAGCGAGGGTTATTGCTGGCCACCAGTACCGATGGCAGCTTTGGAACACCCACCGGCGACCCTGCCGCAGTAACCATTATTCCCGGCGGTGGACAGCGGTTGCAACAAGGTAACCAGACTGGATTTGTGCACACCGGTTTGCAAGCAGATCAGACCTATTACTATGCCTTGTTTCCATATCAATTGAATGGAAGCAATTGGGAATATGGTGCACCTGTTTTGTTTGCTGGCAACACGGCTTGTGCTGTAAAAGCCTTACCCATCGAAGAAAGTTTTACCGGCAACAGCTATCCACCGGTTGGCTGGCGATTGCAGGATGGCGGGCCCAACGGAAGTTTGGTTGCCGATGGTAAAACATGGCGTCGCCTGCAATTGGCAGGTAGCTCCGCCGGCGATGATATTTCGGTGCTGATGAATGCCTACACGCAAAACGGCAACAACAGCAAAGAAACCTTGCGTACCGCAGCTTTCACCATGCCTGATGCCAATGTAGCTGACTCGGTAATCGTGTTGTTTGATTATGCTTACCGGGCCTATGCACCCGATGCCGATTTGGCCGATTCGTTGGAAGTAGCATACAGCCTCGATTGCGGCACCACTTATCAAACCTTGTGGAAAGCAGGCGGGGTAGGCTTGGCAACGGTGCCGGGTATTTCTACCGCTGAGTTTGTACCCTTCAACAGCAGCGACTGGGCAACGAGACAACTGAAACTGCCGCCCAGTATTCCTGCCGGTGCTACGGTAAGTATTGGCTTTGTTGGTACCAATAAGTTTGGCCAAAACCTGTGGCTCGACAACATACGGGTACGCATGATTGAACGCAATAAAGCCGACCTGAGCCTGCCTCGTTTGGCTGCTGAAACGGACACGGTGTTGTGCAGTACTATTTTTACACCACGCATACTGCTCCGCAACAACGGTGCTGCGATGTTGCAGTCAGCACAAATTGTTTTGTTGCAAAATGGCCAACGCATCGATTCGGCTCAATATGCAGCCTTGGCATTGACCGCCAATAAGGATACTTCCTTACCATTCAAGCCAGTTAACCTCAACCTTGGTGTACAGCAATTGCATTTTGTAGTACAGCCATTAGGAGGCATTCAAGATAATTTTGCTGTAAATGATACGCTGCCGGTGTGGGTGAGTGTAGCTGGTAATGCTGCGCTGCCTTACCAAACCTCGATGGAAGACAATGCAGCTGTACCTGTGGGCTCAACGAGCACACCTGTCAATCAGGGTTGGATGATTAGCAATGCTGCGGCGGCGAGTGGCAGCAAAGCCTTGCTGGCAAAACGTTTCGGACAAACATCAACCAACACATACGAGTGGCGGTTGCCGTTGATGGCACCCATCAGCAATGCAGATTCGTTACTGTTGTATTTTACCAAAGCTTCAGCACCCACTTCAGCCATTGATGCCAGTGCCGGAGATACGCTGGAAATTTTGTGGAGTAATGATTGCGGCCTCAACTGGCAAACCGTGGCCTCCCGGTTCGGCAGCCGCTGGCATACAGCTCCTGCAACCGACGTGGATTATGTACCTCAATTTGCCCATTGGCAAAAAGATACCATTGACCTGACTGCGTTTTTACCAAGAGCCAGTACGCCATTTCAACTGACATTCAGATTGAAAGCTGGTGGCAGCAACAATGGCTGGCTCGATGACCTGCGCATCCTTACCAAAAATGTACCTGTTGCTCTCAAGGCTGCTGGTTTCGGCGTGTACCCAAATCCGTTTAGCGGGCAGTTCCTCATTTGGCATTATCAGCCGGAGCCCCGTTGGCGCAGTGCCCGCCTCATTTCGGCCACAGGTCAACTATTGCAGCAATGGCAATGGACGACCAATCCGCCGCAAACCCTTGCAGTAAGCACGTCGCATTTGCCTGCAGGCCTGTACTATATGCAGCTGCAGTACGATGGTTTTAGCCGAATAGAAAAGCTGGTGAAATATTGATGTGCAACCCCTCCATTTTTTAACGCCAACACTGATAAACATCAGGCCATCGCCGCTGTTGTTTACGTTACATTTGCCAGCAATTAAAGGAATACATGAGTCAGATTTCTACCTTGATGCATAACATAGTAGCTACCGATGCGCAACTGCAGCGGATAGCAGATAAAGTAAACAACGGCATTCGCCTGAGTCCGGAAGACGGACTGTATTTGTTTGAACATGCCCCGCTGGGCTGGCTGGGTGCCCTGGCCAATCAGGTACGGGAGCAAAAGCATGGTCACCGCACGTATTTCAACCGCAATTTTCATATTGAACCCACCAACGTGTGTGTGTTCAGCTGTAAGTTTTGCTCGTATAGCCGCCTGTACAGCAAGCGGGAAGAAGGCTGGGAGCTGAGCATCGATCAAATGCTCGACATCGTAAAAAAATACGATGGCCAGCCCGTAACAGAAGTACACATTGTGGGTGGAGTACACCCCAAAATGGACATGTACTTTTTCATGGAACTCACCAAAGCCATCCGTGCCCATCGCCCCGATTTGCACATCAAAGGCTTTACCGCTGTGGAGCTGGATTACATGTTCCGCAAAGCTAAAGTGAGTGTGGAAGAAGGCATGAAACTGATGCATGAAGCCGGTTTGCAATCATTGCCCGGTGGCGGTGCCGAAATTTTTGACCAAAGCGTAAGAGAACAAATCTGTGCCGATAAAGTAGACGGTGCCGGTTGGTTGCGCATTCACAAAGCCGCCCATCAGCTGGGTATGCATAGCAATGCCACCATGCTGTACGGCCACGTAGAAACCTACGCCCACCGCATAGACCACATGGAGCAGCTGCGCCAACTGCAGGATGAAACCAAGGGCTTCAATACCTTCATTCCGCTCAAGTTTCGCAACCACGACAACGAAATGAGCCATGTAAAAGAAACCACGCTGATTGAAGACATGAAAGTGTACGCCGTGGCCCGTTTGTACATGGACAACTTCCCGCATATCAAAGCTTACTGGCCCATGCTTGGCCGCCACAATGCACAGCTCAGTCTGTCGTTTGGCGTAAATGATATTGACGGCACCATCGACGACAGTACCAAAATTTACAGCATGGCGGGCAGCGAAGAACAAAGCCCCAGCATGACCACCGAAGAGCTCGTAGCCCTCATTCATCAGGCGGGCCGGGTAGCGGTAGAAAGAGATACACTCTACAAAGAAGTAAAAGTGTTTGAACGCAGCACAGCACCTGTGCCCGATGCGTCTTTGAACTAAGTGACTCTTTGGATTGAAACAAAGAAGGCAGCATTTCGGTGCTGCTTTTTTTGTGAATAGAAAGGAGCAATGTGTTATGTTAGTGCCATGCACATCAACTGGGAACAATTTGAAGCGGTAGACATGCGGGCCGGCACCATTGTAGAGGCACAGGTGTTTGACAAAGCCCGCCGGCCGGCTTACAAACTATGGATTGATTTCGGCGAACTCGGCATCAAAAAATCGTCGGCACAAATCACTGTGTTGTACGAACCGCAGGCACTCATTGGCCGGCAGGTGATTGCGGTGGTCAATTTTCCACCCAAACAAATTGCCGATTTCATGAGTGAATGTTTGGTGTTGGGTGTATACAATGACAATAACGACGTGGTATTGCTGCAACCGCAGCAGCCCGTTCTAAACGGAGGCAAAGTAGGCTAATGGAAAATCAAATCGCTGTCATCCCATCACCACTCGGCCACATCCTGCTCACAGCCATTGATGATCAGGTAACGGAGATAAAATTCATTGGTGATGCCCTGCCTTTACAAGCTGCAACTACGTCGTTGTTACAAGAAGCTTCCATACAGTTGCAGGAATATTTCGAAGGCAGCCGCACAGAATTTAGTTTTCCCTTTGGCCAGCAAGGCACCCCATTTCAGCAGCGGGTTTGGGCGGGCTTGCTCGACATTCCTTTTGGTAAAACCATCAGCTACAAAACCATGGCCATTCGACTGGGCGATGAAAAATGCATACGGGCGGCAGGCACAGCCAATGGAAAAAACCAGCTGGCCATTGTGGTGCCCTGCCACAGGGTAGTGGGTACCAATGGAGCATTGGTAGGCTATGCCGGAGAGCTCTGGCGCAAGCAATGGCTGCTGGAGCACGAAGCCAAACACAGCGGTCTCGCCACACAGTCGGCACTGTTTGGTTGATTCCTGTTTTTTAACAAGCGTTTTTCCGCTGCAAAACGTCATATTGCAGTTATTCTTTACCAGCACACTCATGGGCAAATGATTTTGCCGAAACACACGTCTTCATGTTACTATTGATCATCTAAATTTTTTGCATGCGTTTTTATGTGAATGTTTTTGTAGCCGCATTGTTGTTGGCTACCACTGCTCAGGCCCAGCCCGAACGCTGGCAGCAGCAAATCAGCTACAACATGGATGTACGGCTGAATGTGCAAACAAATATCCTGCAGGGCAAACAGCAAATTCAGTACACCAACAATTCGCCCGATACCCTGCATGAAATTTACTTCCACCTGTATTGGAATGCCTTTCAGCCCAACAGCAGCATGGATGTACGCAGCCGGGAGCTGGGTACCAAAGTGGTGGGCCGCAACCGCGATGGCAGCGACCGCCTCGATTGGGATGGCCGTGTAAAGGATCGCATCAGCCAACTGAAGCCCAACGAAATTGGGTATTGCCGCATTCAATCCATTACCCTCAATGGTGTTACCCTTAAAGGCAAGGAATACGAAACCATCATCAAATTTGATTTGCCCAAGCCCATTTTGCCCAGGCAAACCGTAAGCATTCAAACCCAGTTTGAAGCTCAGGTGCCGGTGCAAATTCGCCGCAGTGGCCGCGATAATGCCGAAGGCGTTCGCTACAGCATGAGCCAGTGGTACCCCAAAGTGGTGGAGTACGACTACACCGGCTGGACGCCCAACCCCTATATTGCCCGTGAATTTTACGGTGTTTGGGGCGATTATGATGTGAACATCACTCTCGATAAATCGTACAAGATTGGCGCCAGTGGGGTGCTGCAAAATGCAGCCGCTATCGGTTGGGGCTACGATAAGCCCGGAACGTCGCTCAAAGACATTGCCGGAGAAACCCGCAGCTGGCGTTTCAAGGCACAAAAAGTGCACGACTTTGTGTGGGCCGCCGACCCCGGCTATCAGCACATTACCCGCAAGCCAGACAACGGTCCTCTGTTGCATTTCATTTTTAAAAGCGATAAGCCCGACGATGCCAACTGGGTAAATACCGCCAACGAATGTGCCCGGGCCTATCCGTTTATGAAAGAAATGTTTGGCGCCTACCCATGGCCAGAATATAGCTTTATACAAGGCGGCGATGGTGGCATGGAATACGCCATGGCTACACTCATCAAAACAGCTTCACTGGGCACTGCCATTCACGAATGGATGCACAGCTGGTACCAGCACCTGATGGGTACCAACGAAAGCCTGTATGCATGGATGGATGAAGGCTTTACCAGTTACGGCGAAAGTATGATAACGCAATACCTGAAAGGCGGCACCGGCTTTGCATTGGCCGATTCATACCGCGGCTACATTGCCTTGGCCAAAGGCAAATTTGAAGAGCCCATGAGTACGCATGCCGATCACTTTGCCACCAACTATGCGTACAGCACAGCGGCGTACAGCAAAGGCGCTGTGTTTTTGGGTCAGCTGGGTTATGTAATGGGCGACTCTCTGCTCAAAAGGACCTTGCATGCTTACTACGATACATGGAAATTCAAGCATCCTAACCCGAACGACTTTGTGCGGGTGGCCGAGAAAGTAAGCGGCATGGAGCTCGACTGGTATAAAGAGTACATGGTGTACACCACCAAAACCATCGACTATGCCATCGATAGCTTGTGGATGGAAGACAGCTACACGCTGGTACGCATTAAGCGATTGGGCGAAATGCCCATGCCGGTAGATGTGACGCTGACTTTTAAAGACAGTACTACCGAACAGCACTACGTGCCGCTCAACCTTACCTATGGCGAAAAACCTGCCGAAAGCACTGCGCCCCGTGTGGTATACCCCGCCCAGCGCTGGACGCACCGCGACATGATTATCCGTACCAACCGCCGTATCAACGAAATTATTTCGGTGGAAATAGATGCCTCACAACGCATGGCCGATATAGAACGCAAAAACAACAAGCTGGACCTGAAATGGTAACGGGCTTGCATGTATGCTCTTAAAAAAGCGCAGCACTATTTTGGTGCTGCGCTTTTTTGTTGTGTAATTACGAATGATGAAATGCACAGATTTATTTGTCAGCAACGACTCCTTTAGGGACGTTGCGTATCGAAGGCGAATTTCAATGTTCGGGTATTAACTGCGGCTTTCATACCATGGGATGAAGAAGGGGGAAAGCATGTGGCTTTGCCCACCGAAAGTTTCGGATAATGCAATGCACAGAACAAGTGATGATGCTATTGCATTAACAGCTGTTATAAGCGAATAAGCCTAGACGTTAAAGTTTAGCTTTTCAGAACAATAGCGACACTGTCATGTTCTATTGCTACAAAACTATTAAAATGAAAAATTTGAAGATTAGCCTCGCCATGTTAACAATTGTTGGAATGGTTGCTTGTGCCGAAGCACCTGCCGAAACTGCAACTGCAGATACGGCCACTCAAGCTCCTGCAGCACCTGCAGCGCCAGCCGCTCCTGCTACTGTGGTAGATATTGCAGTAGGTTCTGCCGATCATTCTACACTGGTAGCAGCCGTTACTGCTGCCGGCCTTGCCGAAACACTTAGCGGTGTGGGACCTTTCACCGTATTTGCACCAACCAATGCCGCATTCAGTGCATTGCCTGCAGGTACTGTAGACAATTTGTTGAAGCCTGAAAACAAAGAAAAGTTAGCTGCTATTTTAACCTACCACGTAGTGGCTGGTAAAGTAATGAGTACAGACCTCACAGATGGTATGAAAGCCAAAACTGTAAATGGTCAGGAAATTACGATTGGTGTAAAAGAAGGAAAAGTAACCGTGAACGGTGCCAATGTAACCACTGCCGACCTCGGCGCTGGCAATGGCGTAGTACACGTGATTGACGCCGTTATTTTACCTAAATAATAACCGCTACAATACTATCAACAAAGGCTGCTCAAGAGAGCAGCCTTTGTTGTATGCAGGTATTGCAAAACAAACAAGCCGGAACTGAAGTGCCAATTTTCTTAGTTGGATTCAAATAATCAATCATGGCACTCGAAAGCGTAACGATAGTTGGCGCAGAACAAGTATTTTGCTGACTCATCCTTTCAACTTGTAACAATGCCGATACGAATGGTAGATGATCCGCAGGATCCCAACGAATTCAACGATAATAGTGGTGGACGCTCTGGTGGCCGTGGTGGCGGCGGTGGCGGTTTGCTCAACCTGTTGCCACTGTTGCTCATGCTATTTCGTAAGCCCGGTGGCCTGCTCATTTTAGTGCTGCTCGGTGGTGCATACTTCCTCATGAACCAGCAGGGCTGTGGCAGTAGCTTTTTGCAACAGGCTGCCAGTGCCTTTAGTACAGGCGGCATGCTGAGCAAGCAGGAGTTTGCCAAAGCACCAGTGTACGAAGGCCTCAGCGATGATGATATACGCAACCCGCTGCCCGAGTATGTATCGCTGGCCAAGTTTGCACCTGAGCGGCAAAACCAGGGCAAGCAGGGCAGCTGTGTAGCATGGAGCAGTGCGTATGCGGCCCAAACCATTCTTATGAGTGCCAGCTCCGGCATCAATCCCAATCAGTTAGCTTTTAGCCCGTCGTACATGTACAACCAAATTGGCCTCGATGGTTGCCAGGGTTCGTACATCATCCGGGCCATGGAGTTGATGCAACGCAAGGGTGGAGTACCGTTTAATAATTTTCCGTACGATGAAACCGATTGCAGCCGCAATCCGCCCACGTCGCTGGATGCATTGGCCGCTGCCAATAAAATCCATGGCTTCAACCGCCTTACGGGTTCCGATGCACCGGAAGGCATCAGCATTCGTGCCATAAAAGAGCACCTGGCTTCGGGTGCGCCGGTGGTGATAGGCATGATGGTGGGCGGGAGTTTTATGGAAGGCATGATGGGCCAAAAAGTATGGATGCCCACACAAAGCGATTACAACCAAATGGGCTTTGGCGGCCATGCCATGAGTGTGATTGGCTATGATGATAAACTGGCTGGTGGTGCTTTTCAAATCATGAACAGCTGGGGGCCGGAGTGGGGCGAAAATGGCATTGGCTGGGTACGCTATGCCGACTTCAAAGAATTTGTGCGGGAAGCCTACGGCATTGATCCATTGCCACAGCAGGGCGCCGCTTTGCAGCAAGCATTCGATTGCGAAATAGGATTGGTACAGGTAGATGAGAAAGCGAAACCTGCTGGCTATATTCCTTTGCGCAATGCTGGTAGCAATGTGTTTGCCAGCAATACCATTGCCAAAGGCTCCCGGTTTAAAGTGGAAGTGAAAAACAGTACCGAATGTTATGTGTACGTGTTTGGTCAGGAAGTGGATGGCAGCAGTTATACGTTGTTTCCATACCCCACAAAAGAAGATGCCACAAAAACCGCTTACACCGCTTATTGCGGCATCACCGGTTACCGGTTGTTTCCAAAAAACAAGAGCATGATGCCCGATAGCATTGGCACCAAAGATTACATAGCTGTTGTAGTGAGCAAAGAAGAACTGCCTTGGTACGAATTGAATCAAAACATTTCTACACCCGGCAGCAACTATGCTAGCAATGTGAGTAACGCACTTCGGAGTTATGGCAGCGCTTCGTTGCAGGTAAGCAGCACCGGCAATGGTAACCTGCGGTTTACTGCAGCAGCAGGCGCCAAGGGCGTTTCGTATGCGATTGTGGAGATTAATAAAAAATAGACGGTAGTCCGTAGTCCGTAGTCGGTAGATGAAGCTCTGAGCCTGTCGAAAGACCGAAAGACGGAAAGTCGGAAAGACCGAGAGTCCGGAGTTGGTAGTCGGAGGTCCGAAAGACCGGAAGACCGAAAGTCAGTAAATAGTAAATAAGTATTCTATGCCCTTCTTCCCCCTCCGGGGGCTAGCGGGCTATCAAACAACAACAAAATGGCTTTTAAAGAATTTCAACAAACAGCCAATCATCGGTTCAAGTTTGGGTTGTTTATGTTGTATAAACTGCCGAGTGCTTTTTTTTGTGGGGTGCGGTTGCGCAGCATTTCGGAAAATGCAGCGGTGGTGAGTGTGCCATTCAAATGGTTATCGCAAAATCCGTTTCGCAGCATCTATTTTGCCTGCCAGGCCATGGCGGCAGAAATGAGCACCGGCGTGTTGGCACTCGGCCACATACACGGCCGCAAGCCTGCGGTGAGTATGTTGGTTACATCCATCAAAGCAGAATTTGTGAAGAAGGCAACAGAGCGGATTTATTTTACTTGCGAAGATGGCGAGGCTATGCAGCAATGTATAGCATCAGCCATTGCTTCGGGTGAAGGAAAAACATTTACCGCTACCAGCACTGGCCGTACTAAAGCGGGTGAGGTAGTGAGTACGTTTACCGTAGAATGGAGTTTTAAAGCCAAAGCACATGCAGGAAACCAATAACACAGCTGCTTTGCGGGTATCGGAGTTGTGGATGTATCCGGTAAAATCCTTGGGTGGTATTGCGGTTCCGCAGGCCAAGGTATTGGCCAAAGGTTTCGAATACGACAGGCGATGGATGTTGATTGATGAACGGAATCAGTTCATAACCCAGCGGGTGTTGCATCAATTGGCGTTGTTCAAATTGTCTTTTCACCAGCATGGATTTATGCTGCATCATGCAGGTCATGAAATGCTCTTGCCCTTGCACGAACATACAAGTGAACCAATCACGGCAACTATTTGGGATGATGCTGTGGAAGCGCTGGAAGTAAGTGCTGCTCACAGTGCCTGGTTTTCTGCACAAGTCGGGCTGTCGTGTAAGCTGGTTTATTTTCCTGAAGCACATACCAGAAAGGTGGATGCTACGTATGCCTTGAATAGTGATGAAGTAAGCCTTGCAGATGGTTATCCGATTTTGTTGATTGGACAATCATCATTGGATGATCTCAACAGTCGCTTGCAAACCCATGTGCCGATGAATCGCTTTCGCCCCAATATTGTGATAGAAGGTGGCAAACCTTTTGATGAAGATTGCTGGCAGCGCTTTACCATTGGCGATGCAGCTTTTGCAGGTGTAAAGCCCTGTGCCCGTTGTGTACTCACCACGGTAAATCAGGAAACTGGCGAGCAAGGAGTGGAGCCGCTGGCCACACTCAGCAAGTACAGAAAAACGGGCAACAAAGTATTGTTTGGGCAAAATGTGTTGCCGCTTACTTCGGGCAATACCATTTGCATAGGCGATAGCGTGAAGGTCACTTCACGAATAAGTGCATAAATACAAAAGCGGATGCAACAGCATGCTGCAACCGCTTTTGTAGTCAGAAAATCTATTTATTTTATTGCTGCAATTCCCGGCAATACTTTTCCTTCAAAATATTCGAGCATAGCGCCACCACCGGTGCTGATGTAGCTCACTTTATCGGTGTAGCCAAATTCATTCACCGCAGCTACACTATCGCCGCCGCCTACCAGGCTAAAGGCGCCATTAACGGTGCTTTCTGCAACAGCATCCGCAATGGCTTTGGTACCTGCTTGAAACTTTTCCATTTCAAACACACCCATGGGGCCATTCCACAAAATGGTTTTCGATTTGCGAATGACTTCTGCAAATACGCCAGCTGCTTTGGGGCCAATGTCGAGGCCCATCCAGCCGTCAGGTATGGCATCGCTGGGGGTAACTTTGGTGTTGGCATCAGCAGCAAATTTGTCGGCAATTACACTGTCTTCTGGCAGGTGAATGCTTACGCCTTTTGCAGTGGCCTTAGCCAGCAAATCAGTCGCAGTAGCAATGCGGTCATCTTCGCACAAGCTGCTGCCAATGTTGCCACCACGGGCCTTCATAAAAGTGTAGGCCATGCCACCACCAATTATAATGTCGGTAGCACGTTCGAGCAGGTTTTCGATGATGAGAATTTTATCACTCACTTTGGCACCGCCAATAATGGCTGTGAAAGGTTTTTCGCTTTGATGCAAAACTTTTTCTGCAGCAATTACTTCGCCTTCCATCAGCAGGCCAAACATTTTTTTACCGGCTTCAAAATAGTCGGCAATTATAGCAGTGCTGGCGTGGGCACGGTGAGCTGTACCGAAGGCATCGTTTACATACACATCGCCGAGCTTGCTCAGTTTTGCTGCAAACTCTGGGTTGCCTTTTTCTTCTTCTTTGTAAAAGCGCAGGTTTTCGAGGAGCAGCACTTCGCCGGGCTGCAGCATAGATGCGGTGAGGTAGGCTTGTTCGCCAATACAATCATCGGCAAAGAACACTTTGGTGTTGCCGCCAAGCAGTTCGCTCAGGTGGGCAATCAAATGTTTCAGTGAGTATTTGGCTTCGGGACCATCTTTTGGCCTGCCGAGGTGGCTCATGAGAATAACGCTGCCGCCATCGGCTAAAATCTTTTGAATAGTAGGTAACGCTGCCCGCATACGGGTATCGTCGGTAATGGCTTGTGTTTGCTTGTCCAGTGGTACGTTGAAGTCCACACGGATGAGGGCTTTTTGCCCGGCAAAATTGTGTTGTGAAAATGCTGACATAGGTCAAAAAAAATTTAGTTATTGAATAATGCTTGGCCTGCTGATGCAGGTGTGATGCTTGTGGCTGCAAGGGTTGTTTACAGCATCCGCAAGATAAACATGTTGCCTCACTATGAAGACTGACAAATATTAGTTATCCGGTTCTTTACGGTTACTTTCTTCAGTGGGAGGCAGTTCTTCCATGGCTGTTATTTCCGCTATCAATTGCTGTAAGCAATCAAGGTTACGGTCAAATTTATTGTCGGTTGTTTTCAGCTTTATTTTTCGTAGTGCCGAGCTGATGTACATGTAGCCTTGCGTGGCTTGTTCGATGCTAAAAAAACAGCTGTTCCAATCATCCAGTTCATTGGCGTATGCCATGCGTACACCATTGCTGAAATACATTTGAATGGGTTGGGGAAACCAATCGGTTGGTAGTGTTTCCAATTGATTATCGATGGCAAACTGGTAGCAAGCCTCCACAAATTGCAGGTATTGCAGGGTGCGTTTTTTTATGGCAGCAGGTGTTTCTGCGCTGTCCGGAGAAATGCGCCATTGGTTCATGGCAAATGCCACCGGGTTGGCAGTTTTATGTTTGCCCATAGGAGAGACTTTTAGCATGCCGGTAGTCCTCTTATCAGCATAGCTATCATCATCATATTCCCAAAATTCCAGTTGGTTGTTTTTAACAGGCTTAATCCGAAAGTAAATGTTGGTTGCATGAATGTTGCCCGCTCTGTATTGCAAATGCACTTGTTGGTTTTGCTGTATCCATTGGCCACTATCAGCACCAGTAAGGCTGAGCAGCGTATAGGTGCTGTCGCTGTTGAGTTGCAGCATGGTGCAATTTCTTGCCAGTTTAAAACTTCCGCTTTCAATCATCCAGAGTTGGGCAAGCTTTGGTTTCTTTTTAAAGGGAAAAATGAGCTGACAACTGCTGAGCAGTATTGCGGCGCAAACAAAAAGGCCACCGCTGCTGCGGTAGCCTTTGTATTTCAAAAAATGAAATGACATAAATAAAAAGCCGTGATTACTTGCTGATGAGTTGGGCGAAATAACGAACGGTGCGAACCAGTTGGCTTACATAGCTCATTTCGTTGTCGTACCAGCTTACAGTACGAACCAGTTGTGTATCGCCTACGGTTTGTACACGGGTTTGTGTGCCGTCGAACAAGCTACCATAGCTGATACCAACGATGTCGCTGCTTACAATTTCGTCTTCGGTATAACCAAAACTTTCGTTAGCAGCAGCCTTCATGGCAGCATTGATTTCTTCAACGGTAGTTTTTTTACCCAACAAAACAGTCAGTTCGGTAAGCGAACCTGTAAGCGTAGGTACACGCTGGGCGCTACCATCGAGTTTGCCTTTGAGGCTGGGCAGTACCAGTCCAATGGCTTTGGCAGCACCAGTGCTGTTGGGCACAATGTTTTGTGCAGCGGCACGGGCACGGCGAAGGTCGCCTTTAGCGTGGGGTGCATCCTGTGTATTCTGGTCGTTGGTATAAGCATGTACGGTGGTCATCAAACCATTTACAATGCCGAAAGTATCTTCCAACACCTTAGCCATAGGAGCCAGGCAGTTGGTAGTACAGCTGGCGCAGCTGATGATGCTTTCGCTGCCGTCGAGTGCATCGTGGTTTACATTGAATACGATGGTTTTGAGATCGCCGGTGGCTGGTGCAGAAATAACCACACGCTTAGCACCTGCTGTAAGGTGAGCTTCAGCCTTGGCTTTGTCGGTAAAGAAGCCGGTACACTCGAGTACCACATCTACATCGTGGCTGCCCCAGGGAATATCAGCAGGATTTTTTTGTGCGTAGATTTTAATCAGGTCGCCATTCACGGTGATGTTGTCTTCACCTGCAGTCACCGCTTGTTCAAAACGGCCTTGTGCACTGTCGTACTTCAGCAGGTGAGCCAGGGTTTTGGGGCTGGTCAAGTCGTTGATAGCAACTACTTCGATGCCTTCCATATTGTAAATCTGGCGAAAAACCAGGCGACCAATTCTGCCAAAGCCATTGATGGCTACTTTTACTGTGCTCATAGTATTTTGTTTGTGATTGTGTTTTTTAATGCGTCGCGAAGGTAACCTATTGATGGCATTTCAGAAAGCTGTTAAAAGATGATAATTATCAGCGAAACAGAAATTTTTTTTGGTTGAATGGATGAGCCCCCTATTTTTGCACTCCCAATCGAAAATGGCTCGTTGGTCAAGCGGTTAAGACGCCTCCCTTTCACGGAGGAATGACGGGTTCGATTCCCGTACGGGCTACAACACAAACCTCAGCATTTGCTGAGGTTTTTTGTTTGCTATCTTAGACCCAAACTTTCTGGTCCCATGTCATTAATCCGTTTTCTTTTTGTTTCATTTTTATTGTTGGCTGTTTCGGCACAAGCACAATCGCTAAAAGGAAAACGAATACTCGTTTTTTCCAAAACGGCCGGGTTTCGGCATGCCTCCATTGCGCAGGGTAAGCAATTGTTTTTGCAAATAGCTGCCAGCGAAAAATTCAAAGTGGATACCACGGAAGATGCCGGCATTTTTACAGCTGAAAAATTGCAACCGTACGATGTGGTAGTGTTTTTGAGTACCACCGGCGATGTGCTGAATGCGGCACAGCAAGCGGCTTTTCAGGAATACATCCGCAGTGGCAAAAGTTTTTTGGGCATTCATGGTGCCAGTGATACGGAGTACGACTGGCCCTGGTACAACCAGTTGGTAGGTGGTTATTTTAAAGACCATCCCAAACCACAAACAGCTTCGTACATCAACCTCGATAGTATTCATCCTGCTACAAAATTTTGGCCGTCTGTTTTTTCGAGATTCGAAGAAATTTATAACATCAAAGCATTGCAAAAAGATAAGTTGAAGTTTCTGCTGGCCGTAGATGAAACTTCTTACGAAGGTGGCAATATGGATGGCTTTCACCCGGCAGCATGGTGCCATGCATTTGAAGGGGGACGGGCATTTTACACCGCCTTGGGTCATCATCCCGAAACGTATAGCGATCCCGATTTTCGTAAGCACATTTTGGGCGCATTACAATGGTTATTGCAACCATAGCGACGCAATCATGATTTATCTCACTCGGCAAAACGAGCCACATTCCTTAATTTGCAATCACTTTGTTCAACTTTAATACAAACTAATAATGTCTATGTCAGCTCAGTTCCGTCCTGGTGTTCTCTGGGGCGATGAAGTACAACAACTTTTTGCCTTTGCAAAAGAAAAGGGCTTTGCCATGCCTGCGGTAAACGTAACCGGTACCAATACCGTGAACGCCGTACTGGAAACAGCCCGTGAAGTAAAATCTCCTGTTATCATTCAATTGTCGCATAGTGGTTCGCAGTTTTTTATTGGTAAGGGTATTAAAAATACCAACGAAGCCGCTGCTATTGCTGGTGGTATAGCTGGTGCTTATTATGTGCATCATGCTGCCAAAGCGTATGGTGTGCCCGTTATTTTACATACCGACCACTGCGCCAAAAAAATTCTTCCCTGGGTAGAAGGTTTGTTGGCTGAAGGCGAAGCACATTTTGAAAGAACGGGTACGCCCTTATTTAGCTCACACATGCTCGATTTGAGCGAAGAGCCCATTGAAGAAAATATTGCTATCAGCAGTAAGTTTTTGGAGCGGATGAGCAAGATGGGTATGACCCTCGAAATTGAACTGGGTGTAACCGGTGGTGAAGAAGATGGTGTAGACAACACGCATGTAGAAAAATCAAGACTGTATACCCAGCCCGAAGAAGTGAGCTATGCTTACGAAGAGTTGAAGAAAATTAGTCATCGGTTTACAGTGGCTGCATCGTTTGGCAACGTGCACGGTGTGTACAAACCCGGCAATGTAAAACTCGAACCAAAAATCCTGCGAGATTCTCAGGCATACATTCAACAGAAGTTTGGCACCGGCCACAATCCTGTTGATTTTGTATTCCATGGTGGTTCAGGTTCTACTACCGAAGAAATTCGTGAAGGCATTAGCTACGGCGTTATTAAAATGAACATTGATACCGACGTACAGTGGGCATTTTGGGATGGCATTCGTGCCTACGAAGCAGAAAAGCATGGCTACCTCCAAAGCCAGATTGGCAACCCCGAAGGCGAAGATTCTCCCAACAAGAAATACTACGACCCACGTGTGTGGCTGCGCAAAGGTGAAGAGAGCATGATAGCCCGCTTGAAGCATTCCTTCAGCGATCTCAATGCTATCAATAGCCTGGGCGAATAAATTATCAATCAAACAGCGTTGCATAAAGAGGCGAGTGTTATACACTTGCCTCTTTTAATTTCCGGTTAGCGCAACCATTGCTTTGCTTAGTGTGACATGTGTCAGCCCAAGCATCGCAGGCATACAATAACTTTGCACTTTAATTTTTGAATCATGAGTATTTACGATGAATCGATGCAATTGCACAAAACATTGCGGGGCAAAATAACGGTGCGCAACAAAATGGATGTTCGCACTGCAGAAGATCTGAGCAAAGTATATTCACCCGGAGTAGCGGCACCATGTGAAGCCATTGCCGCCGATCCTGAACAAGTGTACACCTATACCATGAAGGGCAACTGCGTAGCTATTGTAACCGATGGCTCGGCAGTGTTGGGCCTTGGCAACATAGGTCCATTGGCAGCCATGCCGGTGATGGAAGGCAAGGCCATGCTGTTTAAAAAGTTTGCCGATATCGATGCGTTTCCTATTTGCCTCGATACACAGGATACAGAAGCTATCATCAGCACAGTAAAATACCTGGCACCAACGTTTGGAGGCATCAATCTTGAGGATATTGCTGCACCACATTGCTTCGAAATAGAACGCCGCCTCCAAGACATTGGAATTCCTGTTTTTCACGACGATCAGGATGGAACTGCTATTGTAGTATTGGCCGGATTAATTAATGCAGCGAAGTTGGTAGGCAAATCTTTGTTTCAGTTGAAAGTAGTAGTGAATGGGGCAGGAGCTGCCGGTACCGCTATCACCCGTTTGTTGCGCTGCCAGGGTTTTGGTGATGCTAAAGAAGCTTGTGTATCGGTAAAAGATGTAATAGCCTGCGATAGCAAAGGCATTGTGAGCAAAGACCGTACTGATTTGAATGAAGAGAAAATTCAATTATTGGATTACACCAATACAAATAACGTGAGTGGCACCTTGCAAGATGCATTGAAAGATGCCGATGTGTTTATTGGTGTAAGCAAAGGCAACCTGCTCACGGCTGATGATATTCGACTCATGGCGAAAGATGCTATCATTTTTGCGCTGGCCAATCCAACGCCGGAAATTATGCCCGAAGAAGCATACAAAGGTGGTGCGGCCATTGTGGGTACCGGCCGTAGCGACCTGCCGAATCAAATTAATAACGTGCTCGGATTTCCCGGTATTTTCCGTGGTGCTTTGGATGCCCGTGCTACACGCATTTCTCCAGCTATGAAATTGGCTGCGGCTCATGCCATTGCCGATCATTTGCGCAATCCTACCCGTGAGCAAATTATTCCGGCTACACTCGATCCTGCGGTGGCACACCACGTAGCAGAAGCTGTGAGAGCCGCTGCAGGCAGGTGATGATAATGATGAATAAACCATCAATTTTTGCCTATAGTAAGCACAAGCATATTGCGGTTTCAAATAAAGCCTAAAGCCAATCGCTTTAGGCTTTTATGTATCCCCGGGCTTCCGGTATTCAGTGTACTTCCGTATATTTCTTTACTTAAAACACCAACCATATGATGAGAAAACTAATTGCCGCACTGGTAGCAGGCACATTAATTATGCTGTGGCAAACGGCGAGCCACACATTTTTACAACTGCATGCATCGCAGGAAATGTACACGCCGGCGCAAGACACCATCATGCAAGTGCTGAGTTCGCACCTCAAAACCGATGGTCAGTATTTCATACCCAATGTGCCGCCTGGTACCAGCATGGAAGAAATGGAAAAAGTAATGGAAACAACCATGGGAAAACCCTACGCCAGCATTTTGTACCATCCCGTGCAAGACATGAACATGACGATGAACATGCTACGGGGTTTTGGCACCTATATCATTTTGGCCTTCGTGCTGGTTTGGATAATCGGCCAATTCAAACAACTAACATTCAGCAACGTGTTGCTGGCTTCGCTGGCGGTTGGATTCATCAGCTTTAGTTTTCATCCGTATGCTGGATATATATGGTACAAAATTCCGGGAGTAAATATTGAGCTGCTCGATTCGCTGGTAGCTTTCGGCCTTGCAGGGGCTTGGCTTGGCTGGTATTTACCCAAAAAGAAAAATGCATAAATACGACAGCCTGACTGGTTGTACAATACTTGAAAACACAAAGCCCGCTGCTTTTTTTGCAGCGGGCTTTGTTATAAAAAAAGCATTAGTTACTTAGTCTTTTGATGGCGCAACCAATGGATTTGCTGGTAGGCACTGAAACTGCCGCACCTCTTTTTAATTCCTGAATGGCTGCTTCCAAATGCTTGCGGCTAACAGCATCTGCATCGCTGGGGCTATCATCTATGGCTCCGTGATACACCAGTATTCCTTTGCTGTCAAACAGAAAACATTCCGGTGTTCTGGTAGCACCAAATGCATCGGCTATTACATGATTTTTATCGATGGCGTAAGCCCAGTTGTAGCCTTGAGCTTTAGCATACGTTATCATGGCTTCAAAACTATCGTCTTTGCTGCGGTAGGCCTCGTTGGGGTTGAGTACAGCTACGCCAATTTGCTGTTGCTGTGCATAGCTCAAAATCTCTTTGGTACGTGCCTGATTTTTGATGACATACGGACAGGTGTTGCAACTAAACATCACCAGCAAACCATTTCCAGTGGTGAGTTGCTTCAGGGTTACTTGTTTGCCACTTACATCCTGCATGCTGATGTTGGCTACATCGGGCATGGGGCTACCAATGGTAAGCACTTGTGCCGGCATAAATGCAAGTGCCGATAATGCCACTGCCGCAAAAGCAATCATCATTTTTTTCATAATAAAAAAGTTTGGTGGTTTTTCTCCTTAAGCAAAGACGATACAAATTATTGAGTCCGTTTGTTCAATGCAACTGCGGGCTGTTAAAATCTGTCTTCAACTGAATCGGCCAGTGTTTCTGCGGCTATTCGCTTGTCGCTCTTGGCTTTAATGGAAGCGATACTCACATTGATTTCGAAACCGATAATCAGCACCAGCGCATTGATATACACAATGTTCATGAGCAAAATAACGGTGCCCACTGAGCCATAAATTTTATCGATGTTGCTGAAGTTGTTTACCCAAACAGAAAACCCCCATGTAACCAGTAACACCAGCACTGTGGCCAGCACCGCCCCCGGCGATCGCAGGCTCCACTTTACTTTTACGGCAGGGCCGTAGCGGTAAATGAAGGCAATGGTAAAATACGTAAGACTGAAAATAATAAGCCAGCGACTGTATTCAATAATGGTTCTGATGATATAATAATCCCAGCCGAGTTTCTTCAAAATGAACGTTTTGATATTGCCTTGGGTAGCCAGCAATAGCATGGAAGTAAGGATGAGTAAAATGAGTAGCGAAGTGAGTTTAAAGGCGGTCCATCTTTTTGCCATAAAGCGGCTGCTGCGTTCTTCAAAATAACTTCGGTCGAAGGTGTGCATAATGCCCATCATGGCATTGGAGCTGAAGAAAATGATGAACGCCACACTCAACCACAACAGGCCGCTGCGTTCTGTAATGAAAAAATCATTCACTACATCTTCCAGCATCTGGTACATCTCTTTGTTGCGAAACAAATCATCCAGCAGGTAGAGCAGTTGGTCTCGCAGGTGCAAGGCATCGGGCAAAAAAGGAACGAGGGTAAACAAAAAAATGAGCCCTCCGGGAATAGCCATAATCATGTTGAATGAAATGGCAGCAGCTCTTTCACTAAACCCGATTTTTTGTACTTGCTGCACAAAAAAGTGCATCACATCGTACAAAGGGATGCCCTCAAAACCGGGTAGGGTGATGCGTTTGCTCACTCTTAGCAGGGCTGCAACCGGGGGGAAAGCAAGTATTTTTTTTTCGAGGTTATTCATCCTTGTTGCTGCTTATTTGCCAGCAGCTTTGGCCGCTTTTCTGGCAAGGTAAGCCGTCAGGCTGTCTTGATACAATTTGGCGGCTTTGCTGTGCTCGGTATAGCTACTGTTGAAAACGGAATATCCGCTAAAATCTGGCTTTGCCACAAAGTAAATATAATCAGTAGCCGGTGCTTTGAGTACTGCATCCAGCGTAGCTACCGAGGGTACACAAATAGGGCCGGGAGGCAGGCCTTTATTGAGGTAGGTATTGTAGGGCGATGGCGTTTTCAGGTGATTATAAAACACCCGGTTGCTGGCAAAGTCTTTTCGGGCAAACCGCACTGTCGGGTCGGCTTGTAGTGGCATGCCTTTGCGCAGCCGGTTGATATATACACTTGCTACGAGGGGCTTGTCTTCAGTCATGTTGGTTTCTTCTTCTACAATGCTGGCAATGGTGTACACTTGATCTGCTGTGTAGCCCAAAGCGGTTGCTTTTTGCATCCGTTCTTTTTGCGCCCACCATTTGGCTTGCTCTTTTTTCAGGCGTTTCATCACGGTGCCGACATCCTGCGTCCAGAAAATATTGTAGGTGTTTTGAATGAGCAACGTAGGCCAGGTACTGGTATCTACGCCCAATGTTTTCAGGCTATCCTTGCTGCGCAAAAAACGCATAATGCTGGCGCTGTCCGTTTCT
Organism: Chitinophagaceae bacterium; assembly: GCA_020848815.1. Lineage (GTDB taxonomy): Bacteria > Bacteroidota > Bacteroidia > Chitinophagales > Chitinophagaceae > Phnomibacter. Next base: position 23,358 of record JADLHL010000008.1, read on the forward strand.
ATGAGCTGTCCCATTTTTTGTGCCCATTCTTCTGCCAGCCTTATTTTACCTATTACCAGTTTTACTTCGGTTTGGCGCCCAGCTTTTAGCATACGAAAAATGCTGAAGGCATTACTTCCTTTTTCGATGCGGTATTTGCCGGGCTTTATATTGTTGTAATACCCCGTGGCGTTAGCCAGCAAATGAAACCCGCTGGTGCTGCTGATGCTGCCATTTTGCTGCAGGGCTTTCAGCACGGCAGTCTGGCTGTTGGTGCCAGTTGGTATGTACACGTATTGAAAGGATTTGTCGAAGCCGGTTATGCTTTTGAAAAACAGCCACCACGCTGCCAGCAATAGCAGCAGGCCGAGTGCAAACAAAACCTTCATGATTTTTTTAAACATACACAACGTGTTGAATGGGTAGAAAAGCAAAGCAAATGATGTGGCAATTTGCAAAAAAAATCCTGCTGACTACAGCAGGATTTTTCTATCGGTAAAAATGTAAGGTCAAATTATTTTCCGCTATCAGCTTTTGCAGGAGCGGGAGTAGTGGTTGCAGCCGGTGGCGTAGCTTTTGGCGTGGTTTGCGCAGGTACACCGCTACCGCTTACACGGTCGATGGCCGACTTGCCGGCATCTTGCGTACCCATAAACAGTACACTTACAATGCACAAAATACCAATGATGGCTGCAAATAACCAGGTGCCTTTTTCGAGTACATCCGTAGTTTGCTTTACACCCATAAACTGATTGCCCAAGCCAGCTACATTGCCGGTGAGGCCACCACCTTTGGGGTTTTGTACCAAAATAATCAGTCCAAGAATTACACTTGCCAACACAATCAGGATGAGAAAAAGTATGGTCATTTTTCGGCTTTTAATTTTTCGATTTGGGCTGCAAAGAAAACGGATTTTTCAGGATGCAGCAAAGATAATTTCTGGTACACGGCAATGGCTTGCGGCCGCATTCCCTGGCGTGCCAGCACATCGGCCATGGCCTCGGTTACTATTTCTTTTGCCAGTACCGATGCCTTAGCTTGTTGCTCAACCAACGGATCGCTGTTCATTTCGCCCGTTTGGTAGTTGATGCGTTTCATGGTTTTGAGCCACTGCGTAAAGCTTTTGAGCTGCGTATCAAAACGGGTGGTGCCCAGTTGGCTGGCATCCATTTTTATACCGAGGGCTGCAAAATAATCTACCGTATGATAGGGCAAAAACAGGAGGTCTTCGTCGGCGCTGCCAGCTGCTGCAGTTTGCAGCGTAAGGGAAGGTTGTGTGGTTTCTTCCGGCGCTTCGGGCGGATGAACCGGCTCATGGGTAATGGTTTCTTGCGGTTCAATAGATGCGGTTTCCGCAGGCATGGCAACGGTTGCATCATCAACCTGTGTAGCGTTCTCACTCTCAGTTGTGGTGGCTGCAGATAGCAAAACATGCACCCGTAGCGGATGCTGCACAAAAGCCGCTAGCTTGCCCGGAGCATTTCTATCGCCTTGCTCACTCAGCCACAGCTGCGCCGTGGGATACCACGGATATTGCTGTGCCAATGCGGTTACATCGGCAGCTGTTTCCAACGATGGCAATATGGTGTTTTTGCTTGCAAGCATGTGCCGAAAGTAGGGGGCAATTACCAATTGGAAAAAAGCCGGTTGAAAATTTCGTCGGTTACGCCTCTGATAAGCTCATCGCCAAGTTCGCTTTCTGCTTGTTGCAGGGTTTTTGAGGCACTGAAATCGAAACTTTTGTTCACCGAATATTCGGTGGTTTTATTGATTTTATTATCCCGTAAACTGATTTGTACCACTACCGTAAGGCGGTTGGTACTGGCCTGCTGAGCACTCAGGCCCGATGTGCTGATGGAATAATCACTGATGGCTCCGCTGATCACCCAATCGGCATCTTCATTGTTGGTACGTATGAGTTTGGTTTGACTCACAATTTTTTGCTGCAATTTATCCGTAAGGGCAGGGCTGAGGCGTGGGTTTACCAACCGGGCTTTGTTTTCAATGAAGTTTACTTTCACCGTTTTTATCTCCGCCGGAATGCTCACATCTTTAAACGTGTAAACACCACAGGCAGGGGCAACCAGTATCAATACCCACAGCATCCAACGCCACTTTATTTTTCCGGTAGTATTCATGCAACACTATTTATGGTTTGTTCTATAAAAGCAAGCACCTGGTAAAATGAGTTACAGGTCTTCAATGTCGTATTCTTTCAGTTTGCGGTACAGCGTACGTTCGCTGATGCCAAGGTCGAGGGCTGCATCCTTACGTTTGCTGCGGTGTTTTTTCAATGCCTTTATGATGAGTTCTTTTTCCATGTCGGCTATGTTCAGCGACTCGTCTACTTCTTCGTGATGATCGAAAGTAGCAACGGTTTCCGGCTGTTGCAGATACACGGGTGCAGGTGCTGTAGCTGTTTTAGCAGGCAGGTTGTAAGCAGCGTGGCTTGCATCATGCGGCATCAGGTTGTTGTTGTCGTTCATTACATCCTGAAAGCCCTGAGTGGCTACCACAGCAGATGGGTTGTTGACCAACTCCACAAACATCCGTTTCATTTCGTTCACATCCTTCTTCAGGTCGAAGATGAATTTGTACAAAATATCCCGTTCGTTGGCAAATGTTGTTTCACTCACAAATCCGCTTCCGTTATCGGGAAAATTACTGGCCAGTACAGGCAAATGGTTAAGCGGTGCTTCTGGTAAAAAAGGTTTTAATTCCAACGCATTTATCTGCTTCGATTTTGCCAGCACACTTATTTGTTCAGCAATGTTTTTTAATTCCCGCACATTGCCCCGCCAAGGGTAATGCATCATCATTTGGCGGGCTTCTTCATCCAGTTGTACGGGTGTAGTATTGTACCGCTCCGCAAAATCAATCACAAACTTTCTGAACAGCAGCGGAATGTCTTCCTGCCTGTCTCTGAGCGATGGAATGCGAATGGGAACAGAGTTAAGGCGGTAGTACAAGTCTTCACGAAAGCGGCCTTTGTGGGCTTCCTGCAGCAGGTCGCGGTTGGTGGCGGCAATCACCCGCACATCGGTTTTTTGCACTTTACTGGAGCCCACCCTTATGAATTCGCCGGTTTCCAATACCCGCAGCAAACGGGCCTGTGTGCCCAGTGGCATTTCCCCAATTTCATCGAGGAAAATGGTGCCGCCGTTCACCGTTTCAAAATAGCCTTTGCGGGCATCTACAGCACCGGTGAAGGAACCTTTTTCGTGGCCAAACAATTCGCTGTCGATGGTGCCTTCGGGTATAGCGCCACAATTGACCGCTATAAACGGATTGTGCTTGCGGGGCGATAGGGAATGAATGATTTGGCTGAACACTTCTTTACCAACGCCGCTTTCGCCGCTGATGAGTACGCTGAGGTCGGTATTGGATACCTGCACGGCTACATGCAACGCATGGTTGAGTGCCGGCGCATTACCAATAATGCCAAACCTGTTTTTTATGGATTGTAAGTCGCTCATGTTATTGTAATCCTACTTAATCTAGTTCAGGGTGTATAGTTCCAAATAGGCGAAGATTTTCTCTGTCAATCCATTCCAGTATTTCCTTTTTCAAAACGGGTATTTTTTCTGTCGCCAAAGCCCACAATAGGGAGTGGTTTATTTTGAAATAATCATGCGCCAATAAATGACGTAAGCTGATAATTCTGCTCATGTCTGATACCGGTTGAAATTCGTGCTGTTTTTGAATCTGGTACAATGCTTCGCCAATGATTTCAAAAGATCTTTCCAAAGCAAGCTTGTATACGTCACTTTTAAGCATGGTAGCTTCGTTACCGGCATCTTGTAGAATTGCCTCTATGGCAATAATCTTTGTTCGGATATCCTCCAATCTTACAATCAAATCACGCTTCGCCATACAACTGCTGTTTTTCTTGGTTGATGAAAAAGCGGAGATACTTGTTGTCAATGCTTTCAGCATCCAATATGTCTACATCTCTTTTAAGAAGATGCTCAAGATTGTTTTTCAATGAAAGGAATGCGTCGAATTTTTCAAGTTGCGATTGGTCGGGTACATAACTAACCAGAAAATCAACATCACTTTCCGGACCAAAGTCATGCCGCAGCACACTCCCAAAAACACACAAAGAAGCAATACCATGCTGCTTGCACAGTTCAATAATAGCTTTTTTGTTGCTCTCGATGATGGGATGCATCTGCCGTGTATTTATGCTACTACAATGTTGCCCAGCAAAGTGGCCTGTGTGCTGTCGTATACTTTCACCCACACGTATTCGCCTTTTTGCAGCGGGTAGTTTTCCTTCGGAAACACCACTACTTTGTTTTGACTATTGCGGCCCATCCAGTCGGCATCGCTGCGTTTGCTGTTGCCTTCTATCAATACTTTAAATGTCTTGCCTATGTCTTGCAGGTTGCTTTCGCGGCTGAGGCGGTTTTGCAGTTCTACAATTTCTATCAGGCGGCGTTTTTTCACGTCTTCAGATATATCGTCGGTATAGCGGCGGGCAGCCAGTGTGCCGGGGCGTTCGCTGTAAAAAAACATGTAGCTCATGTCGTACTTACTGTACGCCATAATGCTCAGTGTATCCTGATGGTCTTCTTCGGTTTCGGTGCAGAAGCCGGCAATTACATCGCTACTGATACCGCAGTCGGGCAGTATTTCGCGGATGCGGTCTACCTTGGCCATGTACCACTCACGGGTATATGTACGGTTCATCAGTTGCAACACACGGGTGCTGCCGCTTTGCACGGGCAAGTGTATGTACTTGCAAATGTTTTCATGCTTGGCCATGGTGTGCAGCACTTCATCGGTAATGTCTTTGGGATGGGAAGTGCTGAAGCGAACCCGCAGGTCGGGACTGATGAGGGCTACTTTTTCTAGCAGATTGGCAAAGTTCACAATGCGGCCATCGTCGTGTACAAAATAGTAGCTGTCTACATTTTGGCCCAGCAGGGTTACTTCTTTAAAGCCACGGTCCCACAGGTCCTGACACTCAGCGAGGATGCTGATGTCATCGCGGCTGCGTTCACGGCCACGGGTAAAGGGTACCACGCAAAACGAGCACATATTGTTGCAACCCCGCATGATGCTCACAAAGGCAGATACACCGTTGCTGTCGAGGCGAACAGGTGAAATATCGGCATAGGTTTCATCGCGGCTCAGCATTACGTTCACTGCTTTCTGACCGGTTTCGGCTTCCTCAACCAAGGCTGGCAGGGTGCGGTAGGCATCGGGGCCTACTACCATGTCTACCAGTTTTTCTTCTTCCAGCAGTTTGCTCTTGAGGCGTTCGGCCATACAGCCGAGCATGCCCACCAGGGTGCCGGGTTTGCTCTCTTTGAGTTTGCGAAACTCGGTGAGGCGTTTGCGAACGGTTTGTTCGGCTTTTTCCCGAATGCTGCAGGTATTGAGCAAAATCAGGTCGGCTTCCTCTACATTGCGGGTGGCGCCAAAGCCATGCTGGTTGAGGATGGAGGCCACAATTTCGCTATCGCTGAAGTTCATTTGGCAGCCATAGCTTTCAATGTAAAAATGCTTTTTGTATTGGTTAGGGTCCAGCGCAAAAGGGGCATAGGCTTCACCCTGCCGGCTTTCGTCGTGGTCCTTGAGCGTTGTGCTGATATCTGGTGCAGTGGTTGGAATTTGATGCATGCTGCAGGCAATTATTTGAAGGAGGGCAAAGATAATAGCTGCTGCGCCAAAATGACAGGAAAGCAACCTTATTAACGAAACACTGTAATGTATCGGGTAAATGCTATCTGTTTGTACCGAAAGTGCGACTTTCGGCCAGTCATTTTTAAAAATTCAATATTGTATGGAACCCGAGGTAAGGAAGTTTTTGGCCACCATTTTACACACCATGAGCCTTGGGCTGGTGTGGTTGCTGATTAATACTGTGTTGGGTATAAAACTGGGCCTCTTGTTTTGGGGCGATCAAGGCGCAGTATGGCACATCGTTTTTTACGCTTGGCTTATTGTGAGCTTTTTAGTGCTGCTGCGGTACATTATAAAAAAGTGGAAAGAAGTGCCCCGGTTTGATGTAGACCAGCAGGGCTAACTCGTATGGTCGGAGATGATGCGCCAGCCATTGGCAAAGCGTTGCAAAATGAGGGTGAAATGACCGCCCACATTACCCACGGTTCTCTCCAAATGCCATTTGCCTACCACTGTATAAAAATTTTTTCCGAGGGGCTTTAGCTGTAACAGCGTAAAACTAAGTTTGCCCATTTTAGCCGGCGAATCGTAGCGTTTCAGATAGCCATCGTAGGTTTTTTGCCAGCCATACACCGGGCCTGCGGCACCGGTAAAAGAAAGAGAATCATTTTTCCAATAGCCTTCCATAAACGCTGCAATATCGCCGCGGTTCCAGGCATCTTCCTGCATAGCCATTAGCTGACGGATAGCTTTTTCTGCCTTGGGCATTTGCGCCCATACACCAGAGGATAGCAAGAAAAAATACAGACTGAAACAAAGAAGTTTTTTCATCAATCAAGTGCTTTGTGTGCCCGCAGCATTTCTCTTTTGCCGTAAGCCCCGGGCAGTTTTTCTATCGAAAATCCGACAGCCTCCAAGTTACGTCTTACTTCGCCTTTGCTGCAATAAGTGGTTAAAATACCATTGGGTAGCAGGAGGTCGTACATCTTGGCAAATGCTTCAATTGTCCAGAGTTCGGGCTGTGCCGATGGTACAAAGGCATCGTAAAAAATGACGTGAAATTTTTTAGGACTGGTAAAGTCCAGCAGGTTGGCCTGGTGTTTTACCAAACTAAACCAGCTGCCAATGCGGATGGTGCGGTTCCATGGTGTTTGGTGCAGCATCTGAAAGGCTTCTGAAAGTTCTCTTTTGCCCATTACATGAGCATAGTTCAGGTGCTTGTATTCCTCTTTTACCAAAGGGAAGGCTTCCACGGCTTCATACTCTATTTTTACTTTGGCTTCTCTTGCTTCCAGGTAGGCCAGAAAAGCGTTGAGACCGGTACCAAAGCCCATTTCAAAAATGCGTACCGGCTCTTGTTTGCCCATAAACGGTTGCAGGCCGGCGCCAATGTATACATGTTCACTTTCTTGTAAGGCTCCGTATCGGCTATGGTAAGTAACTTCCGAATCTGTCAATTGCAATGTATGCGACCCATCTCTCGTCACCTGTAATTCACGCATCATGGGCGCAAATATGCAGGCATAACGTTGAAACATCCAATTAAGATTTATGGCGGAATATGTACAAGTGTTGAAAAATGATCCGGTGCTTTTTCCGGTATTGAAAGGGCAGGTATTTTCAATCAGGAAAAAAAGAAATATCGGTCTGCAATTGATGCTCTCCATTATGAGCCAGCAGCTCAATACAAAAGTGGCGGCGGTGTTTCAGCAACGGTTTCTGGCTTTATTTACCGAAGGAAAAACACCCGGTATGACGGATGTGCTGGCCATTTCTTATGAGCAACTCCGCAGCATTGGGTTGAGCCACGCCAAAGCAACATACGTGCATGCAGTAGCTACTTTTTTTGTGGAAAAACAACTGACCGACCGACAAATACATGCCCTGCCCAATGCAGAAGTGATAGCCTTGCTGACGCAAATAAAAGGCGTGGGCCAATGGACAGTGGAAATGCTGCTGATGTTTAGCCTGGCCCGCACCAATGTGTTTCCGGTAGATGATTTGGGCATACGGCAAGCCATGCTGCTACTGTACGGCATTCGCAGCAAAGACCTGCGCCGCCAGAAGGCCCGCATGCAAGCCATTGCCGCCAAATGGCACCCGTATCAAACCTACGCCTGCCTGCACTTGTGGCACTGGAAAGACAATGCTCCAAAGCTTTGACCAAGGCACAGATGCACAGAGTGTGCTCAACTTTGGAGAAGCTTTACTTGCTGTGCCGTGTGTAAAATGTACATTTGCGGCCGAAAAACCAGCTCTCTGGCTGGATTTGTACCACAAGAAAATCAGCACTATGGCCGACATTTTTGAAAGACTGTTGAAGAACTACGGACCTCTTGGTCAGCACCGTGAACGTGCTCACGGATATTTTGCCTTCCCCAAACTGGAAGGAGAAATAGCTTCCCGAATGCTATTTCGCGGAAAGGAAATGATTGTATGGAGCCTCAATAACTACCTGGGCCTGGCCAACCATCCTGAAATACGCAAGGTAGATGCCGAAGCTACTGCCGAATTTGGTTTGGCTTACCCAATGGGTGCCCGCATGATGAGCGGCAACAGCAACCACCACGAACGTTTGGAAGCTGAACTGGCTGCATTTGAAAAAAAGGAAGATGCCATTTTGCTGAACTTCGGTTATCAGGGTATCATGAGTGCCATTGATACGCTCTGCGGCCGTCATGATGTGATTGTGTACGACGCCGAAAGCCATGCTTGTATTATTGATGGTTTGCGTTTGCATCCCGGTCATCGATATGTTTTTAAGCACAACGATATTGAGGATTGCGAAAAGCAATTGCAACGTGCTACCCAGCTCATTGAAAAGCAAAAAAGCGGTGGTATTCTCGTCATTACCGAAGGTGTGTTTGGCATGGCCGGCGATCAGGGCAAACTGAAAGAAATCGTAGCCCTCAAAGGCAAATATGACTTCCGCCTGCTGGTAGATGATGCGCATGGTTTTGGTACCCTTGGCGAAACAGGTGCCGGTGCCGGTGAAGCACAAGGCTGCCAGGATGGTATCGATTTGTACTTCAGCACATTTGCCAAATCAATGGCCAGCATTGGTGCATTTATTGCCGGTCCCAAAGCCATTATCGATTATATCCGCTACAACATTCGCAGTCAGATTTTTGCAAAGAGCCTGCCCATGCCCATTGTACTGGGCAACCTGAAGCGCCTGCACATGTTGCAAACCATGCCCGAACTGAAAAACAAGTTGTGGGAAAATGCGACCAAACTGCAGGAAGGTTTGAAAGCCCGTGGTTTCGACATCGGCAAAACAGATTCGGTAGTGACGCCGGTGTACATGAAGGGTGGCATTGAAGAAGCTACTGCTATGGTGATGGACCTGCGGGAGAACTACAAAATTTTCTGCTCTATTGTGGTGTACCCAGTCATTCCTAAAGGGCACATTATTTATCGACTTATACCTAGTGCCGCTCATACCGATGAGGATATTGAACTGACGTTGAAAGCCTTCACCGAAACCAAAGAAAAACTGGATGCCGGTGCGTACAAGGCAGAAGCCATTCCGGATATGGCGGAAAAAGCTTAAGGTAATAAATTGATGATAGTTGGTAGATGTTGGTGTAATACGTCTGACTCAACTTACAATATCGAACGGCGCCTCACGAAAGTGGGGCGCTGTTGTTATTGGTCCTCGAAAACAGGAACCAGTGAATTCGTCAGCCTACAATCTGTTTCTCCTCCCACCGGGCACGGTCTGCTTCTCCCACAACAAATACACTGCCGCATACCAACACCAAATCTTGTGGTTGGGCGGCTTGCATGGCGGCGGCAATGGCGTCGTTCACTTGCGTAAATGCCTCTCCGTGCAAGTGATGCTGTGCGGCCTGCTGCTGCATATCGGGGGCGGGCAGGGCACGGGGTAGCTGGGCTTGCGTAAAATAATAACTGTATTCTTTCGGCAGCAGGGCCAGCACTTGGTCAATGTCTTTATCCCGCACCATACCTATGACGATGTGCACCTGCATGCCGCTGTATTGTTGCTGCCAGTGTTGGATTTGCTGCAGCACTTGCTGAATGCCGTTTACATTGTGGGCTACATCCAGCACCAGCAGGGGCAATGTCCGAAACACTTCCCAGCGGCCATGCAAACCCGTGAGTGGTTTTACCTGCTGCAATGCCAGCTGCATGAGCGGTAATTGCAGCGGCCAACCGGCTTTTTGTAAGGCTAGGCAACTGCTGTACACCGTCCGCAGGTTGTACTGCTGATACAAACCGCCAAGGTCGGTCGTCAGCGAAACAGCTTCATTAGTTTCATGATTGTTTAGCGTTATCGATAATGCTTGAGGTGTAGAGTGGACTGCTGCAATGCTGAAGGCATCGGCTGCAAAAAACAGTGAGCTGTTGCAGCGGCTGGCTTGCTGCACAAATACGTGTTTCGTTTCGGGCAGGTATTCGCCTACCACGGCAGGTATGCCGGGCTTAATGATGCCTGCTTTTTCTGCTGCTATTTCGGGCAGCGTATTGCCCAGCAGGTTCATGTGGTCCCAACCAATATTGGTAATGATGCTAAGCTCGGGGGTAATAATGTTGGTGCTATCTAAGCGGCCGCCAAGCCCGGTTTCGATGACGGCAATATCCACTTGTTGTTGGGCAAACCACTCGAATGCCATGGCCACGGTAACTTCAAAAAAGCTGGGTTCTATTTCTTCGATGACGTGTTTGATTTGCTCTGTGAAATCAACAATGAAGTTGGCATCAATCCAGTCGCCGTTTATTTTGATGCGTTCCCGAAAATCGACGAGATGCGGCGAAGTGTACAAACCGGTTTTGTAGCCATGCGTTTTCAAAATGGCGGCCAGCATATGGCTGGTGCTGCCCTTGCCGTTGGTGCCGGCTATGTGTATGCTTTTGAAGCGCTGCTGCGGATTGCCAATGGCATTGAGCAACGCAATGGTATTATGTAAATCTTTCTTGTAAGCAGCAGCCCCAATGCGGGTAAACATGGGCAGCCTGGCGTAGAGGTACTCGATGGTTTGCTGATAAGTCATGTAGATGAATGCGGCTGCAAAGAAAACGAAATGCACCGACCTGTGCGGCACTGTTGAGCCATGCACATGAGCTGAGGGGCTGCGGCGGGTGTAGGCCACGCTGCAGGCGTGGGTGCGGAGTGCAACGCAGCACCGAAGCCGGAACACGCCGGACTACAGCTGATGAAAGCGGTGGAAGCTGACAGCCCCAAATGCTTTAATTCTTCAGTCGGAAGTTGAAAATGAGGGTGCCGAGGCTTTCGCCATCGCCGGGGCTGAACTTGATTTGGTTGGCTTTGCGGATGGCAATGGCCTTGAGGTTGGAATTGGAACTGGTGCTGCCGCGGCTTTGGTAGGTGGCGCTGATGACTTTGCCCGTTTCGTCTACCCGTACATCGATAGCGATTTTGGCGTTTTCGTTGAAGTCGTCTTCGAAGCTGGGGGTACGCATGATGCTGCGGCCGGTGAGGCCACGGCTGATGGCCACGCCACTTTTGCCAGTGCCACCGTCGCCTTTATAATTGTCGCTGTTGATATTGCCGTTGGGCTTGCCCTGATCGCCGGTGCCGCCGGCGATGCCCTGGTTGCGTACATTGTTAAACGCATCCTGACCGTTGCCACCGGTGCCGGTGCCGCCTTTGTAAGCACCCATCTGGGCTTTGGGCTTGGGCTGAGGCGGAGCGGGTGGCGTATTGTTCACGGGCTTGTTGGCCACGGTTTGATTGGTCACGGGTTTGGGCTTGGGGCTGGTAACGGTGGTTTTTTTGGGCACCACTACTTCGTCGTTGGCATCGGCTTCCTCTTCGGCGGTCACCGGCTCTGGGGCGGGTGGCGCAGATGGCGGTATGCTGGCTACCTGCTCGGCCGCTTCGGGGGCGGGGTCGCCGGGTACCATGGGGGCAATATCTCCAAAACCAGTTTCGCTATTGCCGAGGTTTACTTCCACCCCTTCGTCGAGTAAGGGTGGCGGAGGATAGGGGATGGTCCAATTGATAATGAACAGTAAAGCGATGATGAATGCAGTGGTCACCATAGTAATGCCCGCTGCTTTCAGGTTCTTTTCTCTTTCGAACTGTATGTGTTGTGCCAGTGCCATCATGGTAAAAATAGCCGTGTTTTCAATTGCTGTAACGACTGAGATGCGCAATAATTACTCATTCCATGTGCATAAGGGGAGGTTTAACAGAAATTCTAATGTGCCAATGAGCAAATGAGGTAATGTGCTGATGCCTTCGGCGGGATGTTTCGCACAACTTGTCCCGCTGTAGGCGGGAGAGGGTACAGAGAGCACGGAGTATGTATTTTGAGAATCCGTGTACATCTGGTGTAATCAGAGCTATCCGCATCCTATGGTTTCGCACAACTTGTCCCGCAGCAGGCGGGGGCTCGGAGAGGCGCCTTCGGCGTCTTTTTTTTGCGCACAGCGCTAAGGAGGTCACGGAGAGGTAATAATCGAAGAATCCGTGAAAATCCGTTTTCATCCTACTCATCCGTGTCCTATAAGCCGATTTGTATTGGATTAAAACAGCTGTCCTTGTTGAATATCGATGGGAAGGTTTTCGAAATGGAGGGCGGAGAGGATTTGCCAATGTGTTTCACCGGAACGTTTGCGGAGCAGCAGCATATTGTCGGCAATGAAGTCTACCTGAAAGCGTTTTGATTTGAACGCATGCCAGGCGTTTTCAAAATCGACTGCGGTGAGTTTGTAGGCCACATTTATTTTGGCCATGCTGGCAATACGGGGCTCTTGATTGAACACGGTCAGTGCTGCTTTTTCGGCATGCAGCAATCGGACCATTTGGTTGAAGCCGGCATTTTCGGCAATGCGGAAAAAGATGGTGTGGTGCAGAATGGCACCATAGTGCTGTACCTGCAGCCGGAAGGGCGGCAAGCTCTTCGCCAGCGTTTCGAGGCGGTTGGTGAGGCGGCTTTCCAGCGAGGCCAGCTGTGAAAAACTGGCCACAGGAATATGGTTTTTGCCGGGATGCCAATTGCCAAAAGGCAGCATTTGCTCCCGGGCTTTGCTACGGGCAGCATCAAGGCGGCGCCGCACTTTTTCGTTGGGACGAATGATGAGCTGGTAATCGTACACCGGTGCGGTGACGGGCTGCAAAGTGGCGGTTGACAAATGCATGGTCATAGCTGCAACAAACTAATTGGGATGAACAAATGCGGTGGGTGAAAACCAATGTTGAACACCCGGAACGGCGTTGCTGCTCTGCAGTAGCGCAAAGCGCTGAATGAGTTGCCAGTTTCCATCGGGCAGGCGCTTCATCAGTTGCAAGTGCTGCACAGTAGTTTGTGCAGCCAGTTCTGTGGTCGAAAATTCCTGCATGGCTTTGTGAAACAGCATGCCCGACATTTCGGTGATGAGGGGCAACAAGCTAATTTGCTGGTGGCTGATGCTAGCCGCTGTAAAGCCTGCCAGCTGCTGCAACAAGGCTTTGAGCTTCTTTACAAAAAGGGCATGAGCACCGGTGCTTTGCACCCGGGCATACACCAAGTGTGGCGGCTTGCCCGATAGATTATTGATAACTACTGGAAATGCGGTCTCGTTTTTACACAACTGCTGCAGCCACTGGCATAGCAATGGCTCGGCAGATTCGGGCAGCCGCTGCTCGAAAAAAGAGATTTCGGGCTGGGGGTAAACAGCCTCCTCGGGGTAGGCCTCTCTAAACGTTAGGCGGCTTTGTTCTAAGGCCTGCATGGCATTGGCATCGGGCTGGGCTACCAGCTTGTAGCGCAGCCAATTGTCCCATGGGGTGAGTGTCTGTTTGTCCATCGTTGCTTAGTTGTAGGCTTTCAGAATTCTTATCCACAATATTTAGCACTAAAATACTAAAACATTTAGCTTTGAACAAAATAATTTTATGGTGCAGGAAAAAATACAGGCCAAAAGCATGATTGATAAAATGAGGCAGAAAGATGAATTATTTGATAATCAGCATTATATAGTAAGAACCAATGGCCTTGCTGCAGCAGGATTTTTGCCCGGCGATGAACTGCTTATTGACCGGAAAGCATTGCCAGTGCCCGGTGCTATAGTGTTGTTGGAGCTGGATGGAAAGTTTTTGCTAAGAAGACTGGGACAGCAGCAACATGCCTGGCAATTGCTGCCATTGCATAGCGGATTGGCATCTTTTGAATGGCCATTTCACCGGCCTTTGCCATTGGTGGGGGTAGTGAAAAAAATACTCCGGACGGTAGCTGCTTAATGCCTTTGCCCGCAGTAGCTTATCCTTCTGATACAGGTAGAATTTCCTGCACATCCGTATCAGGTTTGGCGTAGCGGAAACGGGCCAGCTGATGTATACTAAAATAGGTATCGAGCCCGGAACTGGCAACCAGCGACAGCTCTTCCAAATCTACCGAGCCGTCTTTTTGCAACTGCATTTTGGGTAGCATCACATGCTCAACCGAACCAATGATGAGAAATGTACCGTTGTGTTTGATAGGTACTATTTCTACCAATTGTAACGCCAGCCGCAGCTTACTTTCTGCCACAAACGGCGCAGGGCAAAATGTTTCATACAAAGGCATAAGGCCCACGGCATCAAACTCACTTACTAATGCATCGTATCTGGCACTGGTTTGGTGGGCTTTGTCGGTGAAACTGGTATGCACACTGTTGAGGGTAAACCAACCTGAGGCCTCAATATTGGCCAAAGTATGCGGGGTGGCCGCCACCGGACGGTTAATGAGCCCGACCAGGGCCGGATCGGCACCGAGGTGCACAATGTTTTGAAACAACGCCAGATTGGCGACGCCGTTGGTTCCTTTGGTTCCAACCAACATGGCGGGCTTAATACCGCTCATACTGCTCAGCAAATTGGCCCGGTAAAACCGCTCCATATTTTGCAAGGCATCCTTATTCAAATACAACATGTACTTATAACTGCAACCATTTCAAATGGTTGAGTTTGCCTACAGGCTTTTCTGCATCAAACTATAGAGAATTTTTTCGTCGGCGGGACCAATGCTATTCAGTGTGTCTTGCGGTACAAAATGAATTTTATACGATTGAATGGCAGCTGCAGGTTTGCTGATATCATAGCCAATGATACGCAGGGCAGTTAGGGCATCAAAGTTGGCGGGTACCGTGATATTAGTGGTATCGTACCAAATGCCATAGCCGGCATCGGCCAGTTGCTTCCATGGAAAATGGCGGCTGGGATCGACTTTACGGCCAGGTGCTATATCGGCGTGGCCTATAAAATGTCTGGCTGGAATGGAAAACGATTTTTTCAGTTTTTCTAACACGTCTATCAGGCTATTGATTTGCTCCGTGCTAAATGGTTCGCTGCCATTGTTGTCTATTTCTATACCAATACTACTGCTGTTGAGGTCGGTGGCACCACCCCAAAAGCTTACCCCGGCATGGTGTGCCCGCAGGTAATCGTTGAGCATGTGAAATACGGTACCGGTGCGGCATATCACATAATGAGAACTCACTGCGGTGCGGGTAAGGGTAAAGGTTTTGAGGGTTTGATCACAGCTGTTTTGTGCTGTGTGATGAATAACAACATAGTTGGGTTTGCGCATGCTGAAGTTGGTGGTGCCCACAAATTCGGGGGAAGTAGCAAAGCTGTCTTGCAGGGGATAGGTTTTGAGCAGATTAGCGAATCGCTTGGCTTGCTGCTTATAGGCTTTGTTGGTAGCGGAGTAGGGAGGCCTGGTACAGGCCATAGCCAGCAAGCTCAGGAATAGGATACAATATTTCATGGGGTAATGGCGGTTTCCGGATTTGTTCCGGAAGATCGGTGGTTTGACGGTAAATGAGGGCTGAAACCCGGCTGTATAACCGGGATGAATAAATTGTATGTGGATAACTACAAGCTGCCAGATTTTTTTTGGCATGGAGTAAGGCAACACATTTCAAAAGTTGTAAGTAATTGATTTACAGCATGTAGTTGTCTAATTACGACATGGATGTAGCAACAA
The DNA here is from genome assembly GCA_020848815.1 of Chitinophagaceae bacterium. GTDB lineage: Bacteria > Bacteroidota > Bacteroidia > Chitinophagales > Chitinophagaceae > Phnomibacter. Next base: position 38,903 of record JADLHL010000008.1, read on the forward strand.
TGACAGGCTTTGTAGTAGTAAAAAAACGGTATAGTCCTATGCTGAACTACAAAGGGTGTGGAAAATTGGCATTAATATTGTATCAACATTGAAGGTTACACTTTAATGGCTGAAGCGGCTTAAAAAACGGACATGGCTGACCCTTTTAAGAGCTGCGAAGTGAACCAAAAACACACCATTGACTTTCTGGCTTTCAGCTTTGTCGCGAACTGACTGCCACAACGATTAACCATCGTCGCAACTTACCCATCCGCACCACGGCTTGGGTGTAAAAACCGCCCCCGACTTCTTAAACAGGTAGCAATCGCTATAGTACCCATCGGGTTATAGCGCATTTACTCACCATTTTAATTCATTTGTGATGTTGACGCTCATCCTTCGCCGGATTGGGGTTACAGGAATCTTTGTCCTTATTGTAACCTCTTTATTTGCTCAGACTGATATTTTTTCTCTCATGGAGAGAAGAGATTTGAGCATTCAGCAAATTCAACAATTAGCAAAAAAATACTTTGATAGTACGGGTACCGAACGTGGTACCGGCTACAAGCAATACCAGCGTTGGTTATATGAGGTACAATATCACCTTGATGAAAATGGTTTCCGCTTAGCACCAGAGCATGATTGGATTGCCTACAAAAGTTTTCAATCAAATACCAATAATGGTGCTACCAGTGCCAATGCAACTGTACCTGCCAATGCAGGACCATGGATTGAAAAAGGACCTCACAATTGGAACAGAACCAGTGGTTGGAACCCTGGTGTAGGCCGCATTACTTCTTTAGCTGTTCATCCTACAGATACAAATACAATTTACATAGCATCTCCCGGTGGTGGTATATGGAAAACAATCACAGGTGGTGGTAGCTGGTATCCACTTACAGACTTCAATAGTTTGTGGATGAACATGTTTGCTGTTACAATTGATCCAAACAATCCCAACACTATTTACGCTGGCAGCAATGCAAACGTCGTTATAAAATCATTAGATGCTGGTGCTACATGGGCACCCATTAATACCGGCATGACTGGTATCATCCGCAAAATTGTGGTTGACCCCGCTAACTCAAACAATGTATTTGTTTGCGCAGCAAACGGTATTTGGCGCAGTACCAACGGTGGTGGTGCATGGACAAGAACTTTTACCGGCACTGCAATGGAAGATCTGGATTTTAAACCTGGTAACTCATCTGTTATTTATGCAACCAGTAGTTCAGTAGTGTTGCGCAGTGCAGATGCTGGTCTTACATGGACGACTTTATCTACTACTCAGGGTATTACTGCCAGTGGCCGTAGCTTGGTTGCAGTATCTGCTGCCAATCCTGAAAGAGTATATATAGCACAAGCAAATGGCAACGAATTTGGTAAATTATACATTTCTAACGACGCCGGTATTTCCTTCACTGTTGCTGTAGAAGGTTCGTCTGCCGGTTGTACAAACTTTTTTGGTTATGAAACAACTGGTTGCGGTACTGGTGGACAAGCTGGCTATGACATGGCGTTGGTGGCCAATCCCTCAAATGCAAACGAAATTTATCTTGCAGGAATCATCGTATTCAAATCGACCGATGCCGGCAAAACCTTTGCACCTGTAACTGCGTGGTCTTACCCCAATAGCATTGGTTACAACCATGCCGATGTGCATGCTATGGAGTGGTCTCGCAGCACTATTTACTCTGGTAGTGATGGCGGTATTTTTAAATCAGTAGATTTTGCTGATAATTGGATTGATTTGAGTGCAGGCCTTGGCATCCGGCAGTTTTACCGCATTGCCAATAGCAAAACAAACGCTCAAGTTTTTACTGGTGGTGCACAAGACAACGGCTCAAGTGTATTCAACAATGGCGCATGGACTGATTGGCTGGGTGCTGATGGTATGGACGGCATTATTTCTCCTGCCAATGCCAACCTGATGATTGGTACCAGCCAAAACGGATCTATCTACCGCAGTAGCAATGGTGGTTTAAGTTATACCACACTCAACAGACCTTCTGCTGGCGAATGGGTAACTCCATTGGATATTGATGATGCAACCGGTACCATGTATGGTGGCTGGACTGGCATTTTCAAAAGCACAAATAACGGTGACACATGGACAAAGATTTCCGGAAGCAGTATTAATGTTAGCCTTACTGCTATGGATGTAGCATCCACTAACGCTAATTACATTTATGCTTCAAAAGGAACAACACTTTTCAGAACCACAGATGGTGGCACTACATGGGCTACAACTACATTGCCTGCCGCTATCAACGACATTGAAGTAAGTCCTGTAGATCCCACAAAAGTATATGTAGCTTGTAACAGTACTTTTAACCGCGTATTCGTATCAACCAATGCCGGTGTTTCTTTTACCAACATTTCCGACAACCTGCCCAGCGTAATAGCCCGTACCATTGCGGTAGATGACAACAATGATGAAACGATTTACGTAGGTATGAACATTGGTCTTTTCTATAGAAACAATACAACCATAGGTTGGATTGACATTACCAATAATTTGCCACTCACTGCTATCAACGATGTAAAAATTCACCAACAAGGTCAATTGCTGAGAGTAGCTTCTTTCGGCAGAGGCGTTTGGGAACGTCAATTGATTGGTGCAGTTGCTGAAAGCTGTGGCACTCCTGCTAACTTAACTGTTACTGCTGTTACCACTACATCTGCTACCGTATCTTGGGATGCTGTAAATGGCGCCAGTGCTTATACTGTAGAGTTTCAGGTAGCCGGTGCCAGCACCTGGAGTGTAGCTGCCAGCAACCTCGCTGCTACTTCTGTAAATATGACCAACCTGCAATCTGGTACCAATTACAATTGGCGGGTAGCTGCTATTTGCGGCGGCACTACCGGTACTTTTTCTGCTAGTCAGTTTCAATCACTGGTAAGCTGCAATGCACCTACAGGTTTGGCAAGCAGCAATATTACCACCACCACCGCTACCATTAGCTGGACAGCCGTTATCGGTGCACAGAGTTATGAAGTAGCTTACAAAGAAACAACTGCTACAAACTGGATTATTGTACAGGCGGCCACTACCACTACATCTCATATGCTGTCTGGTCTTACTGCTGCTACTGCCTATAGCTGGAGAGTAAAAACAAATTGTACAGCCAGCGCAACAAGTGGCTATACTGAAGCTCAGTTTACCACTGCCGCACCGGTTGTATGCAACGATATATATGAACCAAACAACAGTTCAAAACAAGCGAAACTGATTACTCCGGGTGCGGTTATTACTGCTGGCATCAGCACCAGTACCGATGAAGATTGGTTCAAGTTTACCATCGGCAATAATAATCTGACCAACGTACGTGTAACACTTTCTCAGTTGCCCGATGATTACGATGTATATCTCTATGATAGAAATTTCCGTATGGTGGGAGCTTCTTCCAACACAGGAAACAACAACGATGTCATCATTTTCAATTCTATCAACAAGCGGGTAACCTACTATGTAAAAATTGCTGGTAAAGACAGCCGCTACAACAATAGCAGTTGCTATAGTTTGCAGGCCGAATTAAATGCCACTGCATGGGCGCCTCAGTTAGGTGCTGTTATGACTGGTGATGAAAATGTAAGTGGAACAACTGTATATCCAAACCCAGCCAGCAAAAACATGAGCCTGCGGTTTGAAAGTACCATCGAAGAAAAAGCAACCGTGACTATTACCAGTGCAACCGGTAAAGTCATCAGTAATAAACCCGTTCAGGTATACAAAGGACAAAATCAGCAATTGGTAGACGTAACCCAGCTCCCTGCAGGTGTTTACTTCATACAATTGCACAGCGGCCACCTGCAAATCAACAAGCAGTTTGTGGTAGTTTACTAAGGCGACAATGGTGTATTTATAAATCAAATCACAATTGAATGGCCGGGCGATTCTTCGCCTGGCCCTTTTTTTGTTTTGCCATTTGCAATAGCATTATACGGTTTTGCGTTTGTGCACAAAACCCAACCAGTATGCAACGCTTATTTATCTCCCTGTTCTGCAGCATAGTATTGCTGATAAAGCCCGTGTTAGCTGCAGCTCCTGCCAATCCCTTTACAGCATTTTCAAAATCGTGGAGTGCTGCTTTGTATACAAAAGCAAATACTGGCGCAAAAGCCATTTACCTCAATAAAATAGAGAAAGAAATATTGCAGGTGCTCAATCTTGTCCGCATGAATCCGGTATTGTATGCAACCACTGTCTTGCCACAATTTCCCAAGCGTTCTCATCAGTTTGATATAGCTCAATCAGCTGAGTATAAAAGTTTGTATGCTATGCTGATGAGCATGAAACCTTTGCCTGTACTTCAGCCAGATTCGCTGAGTTGGGAAAGTGCCCGTTGCCATGCCATCAGTAGCGGACAGCAAGGTTATGTTGGTCACGATCGAATTACTGCTGATTGTGAAAAGGTGGAACAGTTTGATGCAGAAAGCTGCCACTACGGATACAACAATGCCATTGACATCGTTACAAGTTTATTGATTGATAAAGATGTGCCTTCACTCGGGCACCGAACCATGCTGTTGGGCAACTACAAAAAAGTAGGTATTGCTATGGCCAGCCATACCGAATATGGCACTACTGCAGTGCTCGATTTTAAGCGATAGTTTATTAGAAAAAACGAGCCGTCCAACCGCGTTGCCAAAAACCATTGGCTTCCAGTTTTTCAATGCCTGGCTTTTGTGTAATGTCTTGTGCATGATTGACAGGGTCGGCATGACCGCACCACGGCTCTATGCATACAAATGGAGCGTCTTTTGCGCCCCAAATACCAAGGTGCGGAAATTCTTTGATGCGAAAATCAATGCCATGTGATGCGTCGGTATTCAACAGGCTTACAATGTCGCTTTGCAAGTCTTTCAATACAATGGCATCTTCATAAAAAAGAGATGGTTGCAGTGGCAATGAATTGCCCACCTGACCGGTCACGGGTTCAGTATCGTTGCGCAGTAAGCCATTGTTGAGTTTCCAGCGTAGCAATGGTTCTGTTTCACTAAACCTCAATTGATAATCGCTGTATTGCTCTGTTGATAGCAATGGAACTGCAAATGCCGGATGTCCGCCTATCGAAAAATACATTTCTGTGTCACTCGTATTTTCCACCATATACGTACAGGTGAGTGTATCGTGGTGCAAGTGGTAGTGCAAATGCAACCGAAAATGAAAGGGATAAACAGCTAACGTGTTTGCATTGCTGCAAAGTGTAAACAGCGCTTCTGTTTCGCTGAGCAAGGTGGGCATAAATCTCATTTCTCGGGCAAAGCCATGCCGGGGTAAATGATAAGCTTGCTGCTGGTAATAATAGGTGTTATTAACCAGTGTGCCCACTATGGGAAATAACACCGGTGAATGCTTGGGCCATGCCGCTTCTGCCTGCCACATGTATTCTATACCATTGGTGTGGCGTACGCTACAGAGTTCTGCTCCCAATGGTTTTATACCAATCGACAAGTATTGATTTTGTAACCTCAGCATACAGTCAAAATAAAGCGGTGAAAAAAGTTGCCCGCTCAAGGTAAGGATTGCAGGGGCTTGTCAAAATAATCTTTTAAGTCAATGTGCAGGCTTTTTCCGGCGATAATAATGCGGTGCATCAGACCCCGCTATCAGTGACTTTGGTCATGTTTACCGGCTACTTTTTATGGTAACTTAACAGGAGTCAGTTCATTGAATTCATCTTTAAATTTTCTTGCCATGAAAAAGCTATTCCTCATTTTGATGTTGCCTGTTTTCATGCCGGTATTTGCACAAAAATGGGCTAAAGATTACGATTTCGTCAACGATTTATCCAATGGTGTAAGTCTTGTAAAAAAGAACGGTAAATACGGCTTCGTCAATAAAGATGGCAAAGTAGTGGTGGCGCTTCAGTATGATGAATCTTCTACCATGAGTGAGGGCTATGCACCTGTGAGAACTGGCAATGCCTGGGGCTATGTAGATAGTCTTGGAAAAGTAACCATTGAACCAAAATATGAAGATGCATTGTGCTACCACGATGGCCTTGCTGCTGTAAAACACAACGGAAAATGGGGCTACATTAATTATGATGGAAAAGAAGTGATTCCTATGATGTATGACAATGCCCGTGGCTTCAGAGAAAAATTGGCGGCCGTTTCTAACGCCAAGGGTTACTGGGGCTTTATAGATACTGATGGTAAATTGGTGATTCCTTTTATATACCACTACGCTGATTATTTCAGCGATGGTGTAGCCAAAGTAATGAAAGGCGAAAAAACAATGTACATCAACCGCTACAATGTGGTAGTGCAACAATAGCTGTGGGGTGATGAGTGCGTGGATAAACAGCAAGGGAGCCCAAAAGGCTCCCTTTATGCTTTAATTATTTGGATGTGTGTTACATATTGCGGCGGTATTGTCCACCCACTTCATACAAGGCTTTGGTAATTTGCCCCAGTGAGCAATACTTCACGGTTTCCATCAGCGCTTCAAACAGGTTGCCATTGTTGATGGCTACTTGTTTCAACTGCTGCAATGCGGCTTTGCTCTTGTCTTCATTGCGCTGCCAAAACGCTTGCAGGTTGTTGATTTGCTGTTCCTTTTCTTCTGTAGTACTGCGAATCACTTCACCAGGTATTTGTGTGGGGCTTCCTTGCTTATTCAGAAAGGTATTTACACCTACAATGGGCAGCTCACCGGTATGTTTCAGCATTTCATAATGCAGGCTTTCTTCTTGTATTTTATTGCGCTGATACATGCGTTCCATAGCACCCAATACACCGCCCCGTTCGCTTATGCGGTCAAACTCTTTGAGCACAGTGGCTTCTACCAAATCGGTCAACTCTTCAATGATGAATGAGCCCTGAATGAAGTTTTCTGTGTTCGCACTTCCCAACTCACGGTTGATGATGAGTTGTATGGCCATGGCCCGGCGTACACTCTCTTCTGTAGGTGTTGTAATGGCTTCATCATACGCATTGGTGTGCAGGCTGTTGCAGTTGTCGTAAATGGCATACAAAGCTTGCAGCGTGGTACGTATATCGTTGAAATCAATTTCCTGTGCATGCAGGCTGCGGCCACTGGTTTGAATGTGGTATTTCAACTTTTGGCTGCGGTCGTTGCCCTTGTATTTATACTTCATGGCCTTGGCCCAAATGCGGCGGGCCACACGGCCAATCACACTGTATTCGGGATCCATACCATTGCTAAAAAAGAAACTGAGGTTGGGTGCAAAATCATCGATGTGCATGCCGCGGCTCAGGTAGTATTCTACATAGGTAAAACCATTGGCCAGTGTAAATGCCAGCTGCGTAATGGGGTTGGCGCCTGCTTCGGCAATGTGGTAGCCACTGATGCTCACACTGTAAAAATTCCGCACCTTGTTTTCAATAAAATATTCCTGCACATCGCCCATCAGTTTCAGGGCAAACTCAGTGCTGAAAATACAGGTGTTTTGTGCCTGGTCTTCTTTCAGAATATCTGCCTGCACGGTGCCACGTACTTGTTGCAAGGCGGTTTGTTTGCACTGTGCATATGCATCTGCCGGCAGCACTTCATCGCCACTCAGACCAAGCAGCTGCAATCCAAGTCCGTTATTGCCTTCTGGTAAATGACCTGCTGCATTAGCATGTATGTATTGCGGACGGGGCACATGGCGGTATTTCTCCGCAGCATAGGCTTGCACCTTTTCCCATTGGTTGTTTGCTGTAATCCATTTTTCGCATTGCTGATCAATGGCGGCATTCATAAAGAAAGCCAGCAACATAGGAGCAGGGCCATTTATGGTCATGCTTACTGAAGTACGTGGGTCGCACAAATCGAACCCGCTGTATAGTTTCTTCGCATCATCCACAGTTGCAATGCTTACGCCACTGTTGCCAATTTTGCCATAGATGTCGGGGCGGGCATCTGGGTCTTCGCCGTAGAGTGTTACACTGTCAAATGCCGTGCTCAACCGCTTGGCTGGTTGGTCGTGGCTTACGTAGTGAAAGCGTTTGTTGGTGCGTTCGGGGCATCCTTCACCGGCAAACATGCGGGTAGGATCTTCACCGGCACGTTTCAATTCAAACACACCGGCCGTGTACGGAAATTCGCCCGGTACGTTTTCCTGCAATTGCCACTGCAACACATCGCCCCAGTCTTTGTACTTGGGCAGCACTACTTTTTTAATGGAAGTACCACTTAATGAAGTAGTGGTCATGGCTTGTTTAATGACTTTATCCCGCACCTGATATTCAAAAAACTCATTGCTGTATTTCTTCACCACATTGGGCCATTCGGTCAGCAGCTTGTGGCATTCTTTGCTCAGCTTTTCTTCGTTTTGCTGCTGCAGTTGTTTGAGTGCAGCATTGTCTGGTGCATCTTGCAGCACACCATGTAGCTGATACAGTTTGGTGGCAATGGCAGCTTGCTCTTGGGCCCATGCATCGTACTGGCGGTTGTTGTCGGCTATTTCGCTGAGATAACGTACTCTGGATGGGGGAATAACGGCTTGAGAAATCTTCGCTGTTTGGCCAAACTGAGCATCACCAAAGCTTACGCCCAGTTTGGTTTGCAGGCTGTGTAGCAGTTTGTCGAAGAGGTGGTTCATGCCTTCATCGTTGAACTTGCTGGCCATGGTACCTACAATGGGTAGCTCCTCATCTTTGGCCGTCCACAAACCGTGGTTGCGTTTGTACTGCTTGCGTACATCGGCCAGTGCATCCAAAGCACCGGCTTTGTCAAACTTGTTGATGGCAATGATGTCGGCATAGTCGAGCATATTGATTTTTTCCAACTGCGATGCGGCTCCATATTCCGGCGTCATTACGTACAAACTCAGGTTGCAGTAATCCAGAATCGATGCATCGCTTTGCCCCGTACCAGCACTTTCGAGAATGATGAAATCATACCCTGCATTTCTGCACACATCAATGGCATCCTGCACATGTTGGCTGAGGGCGGCATTGTCTTCACGGGTAGCCAGGCTACGCATGTATGCCCGTGGGTGGGCAATGCTGTTCATGCGAATGCGGTCGCCCAACAAGGCACCACCGGTTTTCTTTTTAGAAGGATCCACCGAAATAACCGCAATGGTTTGGCCACTGTTTTCGGTAAGGCTGAGATAGCGACGTACAATTTCATCAGTTACAGAAGACTTGCCTGCTCCGCCTACGCCGGTGATGCCGAGGACAGCCCCCCGGCCCCCGGAGGGGGAGAAAGAAGCAGAGTCATTATCTTCCTCCACTTTTTTTGTGGGTTGACTTTCTAATGCGGCAACAATCTTGGCCAAAACCCTTTCAATGTCATTTTCGATTTCGTGGTTCTGAAAGCGAATAACATCGAAACCCAACGAGTACAACTGCTGAGTACGTGCTTCATCACTCAGTTGCATGTCGGGCAAACTGTGATACAAACCATCAACTTCAACCACCAACCCTTTGCTCAGGCAAGCGAAGTCAGCGATGGAACTACCAATAATATGTTGTCTGCGAAACTTATAGCCCGTCTTTTTGCTTTGTAATTTTTCCCAAAGCAATTGTTCTGCCGGCGTTGGATTGTAACGGTGCTCTTGTGCAAATGCTTTTAATCTACCATAAACCATTGGGTCGGCTTTGAAATGACCAACAGTTGAGGATGGCTGAGGAGCATTAACAGCATCATTTATTCCGAGTTCTGCTTTTGTAATAGCCCTTGCTACTTTTCTAATGTCCTTCGCCTCTCCTAATGGGGAAGCATCCATCCAACTTGTCTCTGCCGTCCAAAAATGACGGCTCCCATTTTCCCCCTCCGGGGGCCAGGGGGCATTTTCGGTTGGCCAGGGGGCTTTCGACTTCTCCAGCAAATCTTCAATCATGCCTTCGAGGCCCATTTCGCGGCCGTCATCGGGGCTGTAAATACGGGTAATACCGTAGGCATGAAGCTCCGCAATTTCTTCGGGCAAAATGGTGCCGCCACCGCCGCCAAAAATGCGGATGTGGCCGCAGCCGCTCTGATCGAGCAGGTCTTTCATGTATTTGAAAAACTCCACATGACCACCCTGATAGCTGGTAATAGCAATGCCGTGGGCATCTTCTTCAATAGCGGCTTCTACAATTTCGTGCACACTTCGGTTGTGACCAAGGTGAATGATTTCTGCGCCTTTCGATTGCAAAATGCGGCGCATAATATTAATGGCTGCATCGTGTCCGTCGAACAAACTGGCAGCAGTAATTAATCTGATTTTTGGTTGAATATCAGTCATGGCAGGCAGCAACAATTTTAGGGGGGCAAAAATAAAGCATCCAACCTGCCTTAGTTCACACATCGGGCGGGTTGGATGCCTTTAACAAAATAACTATGCAAAAAGTTACGCGGTTGCAATCATGCTTATCTCCACATGCACACTGCGGGGCAGGCCTTTTACAGCCACGGTTTCACGGGCAGGAAAAGCACTGCTGAAATATTGGCTGTATGCTTCATTTACCGTTGCAAACAACGACATATCACTCAGAAAAATCGTTGTCTTCACCACATTGTCGAAGGTCATACCGGCTTCGGCCAGCACCGCTTTCAGGTTGGCCATTACCTGGTGCGTTTCTTCGGTTACATCGGTGTTTTTCAGTTCGCCAGTTGTGGGGTCAAAACAAACCTGACCACTCAGAAACAACAGGTTGCCGGCCATTACGGCTTGGCTGTAAGGACCAATGGGAGCAGGGGCTGCATTGGTTTCTATTACTTTTTTGTTCATACTACTAGTTCAGTTTGAAGAAAAACGAATGTAGCTCTTTGACTGCAATCCTTCAATTTTGCCAACATGTCTGATATTGTTTATGCTTACGATCCTCATGGCCTGCTGCAGCCCCTTGCCGATGTGCCTGCGCATTGGAAGGTGAGTGCAGAATGGCACTCCATTCCGCTGGAAAATGCGGCATTGTTGATTTGCATGGAAATTCCTCCTGTGCCCATTGCTCATTTACGTAGTTGGGTATTGGTTAATGATCCATTGGCTGATTATGCACTGAAACATCAGCCCACACATGCCCGCTTTTGCGGATGGAATAGTTTTTGGCAACGGCCTTTGTGGGAAATCAGTACAGACCAATCCTTAGCCATCTGTACCGAAGATTTGCAACGCCTGCAAACCTTGCTGGGCAAGCAGCTCACACAGGTGGCAGCGCAGCCGGGGCTGGTGGCAGCAAGGGTGGTGTGCAGCATTATCAACGAAGCTTTTTATGGCTTGGCCGATCATATCAGTTCGGCGGATGACATGGATATTGCCATGAAACTCGGTACCAATTATCCCAAAGGACCTTGGGAATGGTTGAACACAATAGGAGCGTATAACGTATGGGCATTGCTGCAAAAAATGAGTGAAGCCGACAAGCGATATTTGCCACACCCTTTACTGCAAAAAAGCGTTGCATCATGAGTTATATTTTGTGTATTGATACCGCTACTGAAATTGGTTTGGTAGGGTTGGTAAAAAATGGTGCACTGCTTGCACAAAGGGTAAACCATGAGCAACAAACGCATGCTTCATTTTTACAACCTGCCATTGCTGACATATTGAAGCAAGAAAATATTTCATTGAAAGAATTGTGTGCTGTGGCGGTAAGCAACGGACCGGGAAGTTATACCGGTTTGCGGGTAGGTTTGGCTGCAGCAAAAGGACTCTGCTTTGCCTTGCAAATACCTTTGATTACTCTGTCGACTTTGCAATTGATGGCTGCTGCTATGCAGTTGCAGCAACCAGCAGCTGCTTTGTTTTGCCCCATGATAGATGCCCGCAGAATGGAAGTGTTTGTGGGGTTGTACAATGCTCAACTGCAACCCGTTTTGTCAGATACTGCAGTGTTGCTAACACCTGATTGGCTACAACAAGAAAGAACTTCTTCGGCCATTTGTTTTGGCGGCTCTGGTGCTGCCAAATGGTTGCAACTAATTGGCAGCACCGATGAGATAGTATTATCAACTGATAGTTTGTTGCAAGCTTTTGCCCGTATTTCTACTCAGATATTTCAGCAAGAGCATTTTGGAGATGTAGCCTATGCAGAGCCTTTTTATTGCAAAGCTTTCTATCAGCCAGTTCGAACTGTTGTTTAAGTCAAGACCGGCTGTTCGCCTTTATTTCAGCAGTAGCTTAACATTTGTATATAACCTTGCAATCCTTTGTAAACAAAGGCTAATTTAAAGGAGTGTTGTTCATTTTATTTATAAATAGATTTAGGCTTTTTTTATATATGTGGTAAATGATGGATGCGATAAAAAAGTAATTTGCAGCTGTTTCAGGTAAATGGAATTCACACCCCACTCACTGCATTTTACACCTTAATCACGAAAGAAACATGGCGACAAGCAATCAACACCATCTGGTGCTTTTCTCTGGCACCCGAAAAGAAATTACTGTAGAGTTACTCACACTAAAAAAAGCAGATTTAATCATCCGGGCATTGAACCATAAGCTTCGCTTACAAATCATCCGTTTGTTGCACGACAAAGAGGAATTGACCGTTACTGAAATTTATGTAAAGCTACGGTTGGAGCAGTCAGTTGCTTCGCAGCACCTGGCGCTGTTACGCCGGGCCGGTATTGTAGAAACCCGTCGTGAAGGCAAGTTTATTTTTTACTCCGTGAGTGCTGCCCGCATCGAAGAAATTTTCAAGATTTCTAAATCGTTGGTCGGCAAGTTCTAAAAGCACTTGTTCTCGATAACAAGCTGTCTGTAGCAAAGATTTGGCTAATGCAGGTCCACAAGGCCTGCATTAGTATTTAATAAACATTTTTCGTCATTCTTTTGCAGCCTAATATTTATACGCATGTATATCCAGCAATTGTACACCAGCTGCCTTAGTGAGGCCGCTTATTATATTGAAAGCAATGGCGAAGCCGCCATCATCGACCCACTGCGGGATTATCAAACCTACACACAGCTGGCAGCTGAACGCAAAGCCAGTATCAAATACATCTTCGAAACGCATTTTCATGCCGACTTCGTTAGTGGTCATATTGATTTGTCGAAAGCCACCGGTGCCCCCATTGTGTATGGCCCCGGTACACAAACCCGCTATCCAATACACATTGCCAAAGACGGCGAAACCTTTACACTGGGTGAGCTTACCATAGAAGCATTGCATACACCTGGCCACACATTAGAAAGCACTTGCTGGCTGCTGCGCAAAGCAGATGGCGCTGCTCATGCAGTATTCACCGGCGATACATTGTTTATTGGCGATGTAGGCCGCCCCGACCTGAGCAGTGGCAACCTTGGTAGTGAAGAGTTGGCGGGTATGTTGTATGATTCGCTGCATAACAAACTGGCCACACTGCCCGATGATGTGTTGGTTTATCCTGCACACGGTGCGGGTAGTGCCTGCGGCAAAAACCTTGGCCCCGAAACCTTTAGCACCATAGGTGAGCAAAAGGCCAGCAACTATGCGCTGCAAACCATGGAAAAGGAAATATTTGTGGTGGCAGTTACCACGGGTTTGAAGGAAGCACCAGCTTATTTTGCTACCAATGCTGCCATCAATCAGAAGGGCTATACCGCTTTTGAAGAAGTGTTGGCAAAGGGTATGAAAGCGTTGACCGTAGCAGAAGTGGAAACCTTACTGGAAAATGATAATACGATTGTACTCGATACAAGAGCAGCTACTGTTTTTACCAATGGTTTCATTCCGGGCTCAGTAAGCATTGGCCTCGAAGGCCGCTTTGCAGAATGGGCAGCCAGCTTGCTGCCATTCGATCAACAGTTGCTCTTGATTACCGAACCGGGTAAAGAAGAAGAATCTGTGACAAGGCTTGCCCGTGTTGGTTTTGAGCAATTTGCCGGTCATTTGGCAGGTGGTTTTGATAGCTGGGTAAATGCAGGAAAGCAACTCGATATCGTCATTGATATTGAACCCGATGAACTGGCAATGGACTTACCACACGACGATAAATTATTGGTAGTGGATGTGCGAAACGAAGTAGAATTTTCGGAAGGCCATATTGTGGGTGCTACGCATCTTGCACTTAGCGAAATGAATGACACCATGCGTATTGCTACGCTGCCCGAAGAAGCAAATATTTACCTGCATTGTGCTGCTGGATATCGCAGTGTTATTGCTGCTTCGCTCATTAAGCGCCAGGGCCTGCACAATGTGCGGAATGTATTGGGTGGCTTCACCGCCATTAGCGAAATAAAAGAAATACCTACAGAAAAAGATACAGCAGCCTTGAGCTAACGCTTGGGGATTGCTGCAGTTGCACGGAGGTTGGCAATGATGAGGCCAACAATTACCACCGTCATGCCGAGGATGTGAATCCAGGTAATTTTTTCGTGTAAAATCAGCACGGCTTCAATGCTGCTGAATACAGGAATGAGATTGCCGAAAATAGCGGTGCGGGCTGCGCCAAGCTTTGCTATGGCTATGTTCCAGCACAGGAATGAAATAACAGAAGCACATGCACCAAGGTAGAGCACGATACCTGCCAAAGACCAGCTCCAGTTTATTGTGGCGCCCATGCCCACTTCCAGCAATGCAAAGGGTAGCAGTATGATAGTACCTATCCAAAAAGTACTGAAGAGATAAGCTTTGGGTGAAATGGTAGCTGGCTTTTTGCGGGTAGCAATATTGTATAGTGCAAATGAGAATGCTGCTGCTAAAATCCACCAGTCGCCTTGTGTAAACCTGAAATGCAACAGCACTTCCCAACTGCCACGGCTGAGCAGCAGGAAGATGCCGCTGATGCAAATGAGCAGGCCCAGCATGCGCCATGCCGGTATTCTTTCTTTCAAAAAAATACGGGCCAGTATAAATGAAAATACGGGAGAAGAAGTGGTGCCAATCAACGCCAGACTGATGGCAGAAGAAAAATGACCTGCCACATAAATAAATGTGTTGAACAAACTGATGCCGGTGAATGCTGCAAACGTAACAATGGGCCAGGCTTTTTTTATAGCCGCCCAATCTTGCCGGAAAGCCGCCCAGCCAATGGGCAACATGATGATGGACGCCGTACCCCAACGCAAAAAAGCCAGCATAAATGGTGGTATATCCTGATTGATAGCACGGGCTACAATGAAGTTGCCGCTCCACACCAGCGTGGCCAATACTGCCAGTCCAATGCCTTCAATAGTATGTTGCTTATTGCTCAAAACGCTGGCAAATGTACAGGAACGTTAGCTCTGCTTTTACCGAAAGAAAATATCATACGCAAAGCGAATGATGGTACCGGTCACCACCAGTAAAAAGAAAATACGGATGAAGCGGTTGCCTTTGAGCAAGGCCATTTTGGTACCAGCCCAACCGCCGGCCATATTGCATATGGCCATGGGGATGGCCAGCTCAAATATGATATTGCCCGTAAATGAAAAATAAATAATGGATGCCAGATTCGTAGCAAGGTTAATCATTTTGGCATGGGCACTGGCATGCATAAAATCATGACCAATAATAGTGATGAACACCAACACCAAAAAGCTACCGGTACCGGGGCCAATAAAGCCATCGTAAAAACCAATGAGCAAACCGGCCACAATCCCTTTCCATAACGCTTCTGTATACGGGATTTCGTCATGCTGCTGCCCAAGTGTTTTGCGGGTGTAGGTAAACAAAGCCACCAGCACCAGCACACACAGAATGATAGGTTTGAGGATGCCATTGTTGAGCACACTCACCATGTACGAGCCAAACATGGCCGCACTAAATGCTGCCAGTGCTACCCATACAATCAGCTTCCAGCGGATGTCGATGCGTTTGCTGTATTG
>JADLHL010000009.1 GCA_020848815.1 Chitinophagaceae bacterium
ATGCTGGTGCTACCCAATGCATAGCCTGCCCATAAGGTTTGTGCAATGCCAACGGGGTTGGGCGTTAGCGGCACTTGCTTCCTGAATTCTGGCAGATTTCTACCCATCAGTAACCGGCCACTTTGCCGGCAGGCATACACGGGTAATCTTCCCTGTATATCATTGAAAAATAGCACGGATTCGGGTGTTTCTATCCAGCAGGCGAGTTCGCCGGATAATGCCTGTCTTTTTTGTACCGTACCAATTATTGATTGTTCGTCCTCATTTGCTAACAGATTAATAATATCCGACAGTTTTTCCTCAACTGTTTTGAGAGTTGAATTGTAACAAACCCCAGTAAATAAAAGAAGGCCTTTAGGATGCTTTAAATCATGAGTAAACTGATTCATTCCATACTCACTACAAAGCCAATGAAATAGGTCATTGGCTTTGTAGTGAGGAATATGATTGTCTGACAGAGACATACTTGAATGAAATATAAGCTAAGGAACTACTGAAGGTTGATGCTGGTTATTGCCCGTATTTCGAGAAGGAACTTCTGCTTGTAAATTTCGCTGATGCTGCAACCTTCGTTTTTTGTTCATTAGCAGAGGTTTCCAATCATAGTTTGTTGGAACAAAATTGATGAATGCAAAAGCGAACAACAATGGTGTAATCATGGTACGCATGGCACTATGAAATGTGGAAGCCAACCCCATTATGAGAAAAAGCAGCATGATAGATTTTCGATAATTATTGGGTTCGTTGTAGGCTTTAAAAAAGGGGTAAAAAAATATCATGATTACCAAAACTAAGCCTGGCAGCCCATGCTCTGCTAAAAGTCTTGAAATTTCAATGTGAGCATTCAAACCTTCGCCCCCCCCATGGTTAACTCTTTCAATTTTGGAATAGCCCACGCCAACTCCTAGAGCAGGATAAGCTATAAACATCCGAAGATCTGACATCATAATAGAATATCTGCCGGAAGAGATTTGATCAATATCAGCCGATCTGTCAAAGCCTGTTTGCAGACTACGTTCTGTTTTGCCCTGATAGCGATACAACAAAAAATTATCCGTGTAGGAGTTGATAGCCAAAAAAACAATCGAAATAATCAGAATTGCAGCGAATACAGGACCAGCGGAAAATTTGCGCAATACAGTCTCATTATCCTGCCAAGCAGCTCTGGCCTTGGGAAAAAGAATAATGATAAATATCGCCAAAATTGCTGCAAGCATTCCTCCTCTGCTAAAGGTGAGTAAACCCCTTGTAAGGAAAAGCATTAACATTAAAACATCAATTACTTTATGTTTAAATAGCAACTGCCTTGTAATGTAAGCTAATGCCAGTATACCAATGGCTAAGCCAAAAAGTGTAGAAACCTGATTAGTAAAACGTCCACCACCCGAGTCGTAGTTGGCCGTGAGACCGTAGTCAATTTTTTCAATCTGTGCTGCTTTAAAAAAGGTAAATACTGCAAGCGAGATAATCGGATAAACAATAATGCGTCCCAATTCTTTAAAGTTCTTAAAAGTCATAATCTGACGAGAACAATAAATAACACCGAGTATAAGTGCCAACAGACCAAAATAATTGTAAACAACAGGCTTATACGAATCGTAAGGCGCCACAATTAATGCAGGCACTGATAGGATAAGCATGATGACACCATAAATTGAAACCCGTTTTATGGGACCTCCCAAGGCAAGGCCAAAAGCAAAACCCACAACCCCTAGGTATTTCCCAATCTGATCGGGTATGAATGGTGTAGCTCCAATAGCTCGGGCCATAACCTCAACAGCCAATGAGTACCCCAACAAGTAAATCATTAAATGCTCAAGATTTTTTCTGGTGAAAAATTGAACTCCAGCAGAAAAAATAATCAGATAGTACCAAAAAATAAGCGGCCATTTACTATTAACAGATAACCCGCCTAATGCAACATGAAAAATGATCCAAAATATTTGCAAACTGTCTTTTCTCAATAATTGTAACATACAGCGTCAAATTAGATACAAAAGAAGGATGGCGCCCAAGGAAACGACCTTGCACTGCCGACTCGTTGATTCGGGTCAAAAATACCTGCTTACGTTCAAATTGGCTCCGGACATTTTACCTTCTTATTATTTCATCCATTTTATGAAACAACCACCATCCGCAGCCATTGACGTAAAGTCAATTTCGGTCATATAGGCGGTCTTTAATAAATTGCTTTCCAATCATCTAATTACACGTATTGTCTAACCTGATCATTTGCCACAACTACAACAGCTTTTCGTATGCTGCCAACTCGGTGGCATTGGCCCACCAATTGGCAAAAGAAGGGCATCAGGTATTGTTCATCAGCCACGCCACACCCGAAGAGATGGCTGCTATTCCCAATCTCACTGTAGTAACATGGCCGGGTGAAAGGCCGGTTGGCTGGCAAGCTTTCCGCTTTATAGCCAAATGGATACGCCGGCACAAATGCGATGTACTATTGGCACAGGCTGCCGCATTGAACATAGCCGGGCTGGCAGCCTGGCTTTTGAGGGTGCCCAAGCGAATTGGCTACTACCACAGCATTTATGCTTCCACCGTTATCGACAATGCCGAAAGCAACTGGACAACACGCCTCAAAAAGTGGCGTAAAAAAATGTTTCTGGATTGCTACAATCACATGGTTTGCGTAAGCAGGCATGCTGCCAGCGATCTGCAAACGCAGTTTCAATTTCCCGCTAAGCGATGCCATATTATTTACAACAGCCTTGCCGACCGCGGACAAGATTTGCTACACCCAAGACCAACAGAGGGGCCGCTCCGTTTTTTTGCGCCTACACGTCTCGATCCGGGCAAAAACATGCTGACGGTTATTGAAGCATTTCAAACTTTTGTAGCAAACACTGGTTATCACGCAAAGCTAGAGATTGCCGGTAGTGGCCTGCAAGAAGAACAGGTGCAACAACTGGCAGCCAAACAACCATGTACTCAATTTGTGGGACTCCTGCCATATCATCAGATTGATGCACATTTTCAACAAGCCCATTTTGTGGTATGCTCCACTTTGTCTGAAGCTTTTGGCATGGTAAATATTGAAGCTATGATGCTGGGTACCCCGGTTATAGCCAGCAATATTGGCGGCATACCAGAAATAGTAACGGATGGAGAAACAGGTTTATTAGTGGATGGAAATTCGGCGGAGCATTGGCAAGCAGCTTTTGCAAAAGCATGCCATCTCTTTTTGGCAGAACGAGAAAAATATGAACGCATCCGCCAGCAGGCCAGGCAGCATTTTACGCAATCATTTACCCAACCGCAGCAACTACAGCAGTTACACAAATTGATATTGGAAGACTGATATCAAATCAGCTTTTTCAAATCGGCTTCAAACTTATCCAACGTAAACTGGCGGCTCCATTCCATGCACAAGGCACTCATGTGCTGGCAGGCCGCTTTGTCGTTCCACAAAGCAAGTACCCGCTCAGCCATTGCTGCAACCGCATCGTTGGGTTTTGTCAAAATGCCCCGTTCGCCCTGGCCCAGCATTTCCGGAACGATGGATACTTCTCTGGTAACAGGAATGGCACCCCAAAACATGCTTTCTGCTACCGCTTTGGGCCATCCTTCCGACTTGGATTGAAACAATAAAAAATGAGCCGACTGATAATGCCGTTTCATTTCATCTTTAGGAATACTGCCAGTGCACAACACTTGCGCAGCCAATCCATCTGCAGCAGCCATTTGCTCAATCACGGGTTGTAAATAACCGCCGCCACAAAATACCATTCTTGCACCCTCTGCAGCTTGTGCAATGGTTTTGAACATTTGATACGCAACCAGCGGCTGCTTGTGTTCTTCGAGCACACCGCTAAACATAAACACAGGTGGCACATTCCAGTCTTTTGATACCGGTACTTTTTCATGCTCCCGATAAGTAGCCGTAAAAAACGGCAGGATGTTTTTTGACCTGTACGGCCAGCTGCCATACACCAACACTTTGATGTTGTGCGTAAGCCATGTGTTATTCGGAATTCGTTTTTGTAGTTTGTATGAAAAAGGGGCCGGAAAATGCCAGTCCCAGTTGCCGGCATATTTCATCGTTTTCTTTTTCCAGGGAAAAAGTATTTGTACAAACGTGGCAATGAGTGCAATGGAGGCGGGCCCACGAAAATGGATATGATCGGCCAGCCACATTTCGCGGATCATGCGAAAAATAAGCAATGGCAACAATGCTATCGAACGTACACTTGCTTTGGCCGAAGTAAATTCAAATCCTTTGTGCCCCACCACTTTAATGGGTTTGGAATGCTCATAAGGAATGTCCATGCCTGCTGGCTCTCCATCGTGCAATTCGCACATTACCACCACTTCATCTACCTGCGAAATCCAGATATTCATTTCACGTACGTAAGGGCCGTAGGCATATAAAAGACCATTCTTTTTGTAGTGATAAGCGCCGGATATAATCAGGAAACGCATGTTGTATTGATGAATTTAACGACCAATAAGTGATTGATAAAACAACACATTTTTTTGGGCAAGCTTTGCAGCATTATACTCATTTACCACCATCGTTCTTCCTTCATGTGCCATACTTGCAGCCTCTTGAGGGTGCAGCAGCATGTAGGTTATTTTTTCTGCTATATCAGCAGGTTGTAGAGGATCGCAGAGCAATCCGTTTTCATAGGGCGTTACCACTTCGGGCCCCGGGCCAAGCGTACTGCCAATAAACGGACGTTGCATGGCCAATGCTTCCAACCAGGCCAGCGGCATAGCTTCCATGTGAGATGGCAACACAATAACTGATGCTTTGGCCAGTAAAGCCGGCATTTCATTGTTGGGCAATGCTTCGTGTATGTATACATTTTGCAGTTGCAACTTCGCAATCAACCCGTCAAGCAATGCTTTAAAGCTTTCGCCACTTGGCCGCATGGGTATATCACGACCGTAAATGTGCAAGGCTGCATTTTTTACTTGTTCATTTACCAAAGGCATGGCTTCAATGAGCTGGCGTACGCCTTTTTTTTCGGTAAGCGAACCGAAAAATAAAATGAAGCCGTCTTGCTGCTGTCCTTCAAATTTGGAAGGGTCAAACCTGTTGACTAAAATGGGATTGGGAATAATGGCACTAGGCAGTGCTTGTATAAACGGATAATAGCTTTGTGTTTGCGTTAGTACATACTTGCTTACACCAATAATAGCATCGGCATTCTTCAACGATCTTTTTTCAACAAAAGCATTTCGCCAGCGGGGTGGTGTATCTGTAGTGCTTTTGGCAAAAAACACATGACCACCATTTAATCGCACCACATACTGTACACCTGGTATTTTTTGCAATGCAAATAATCCATACTCTGGTGCCTCTATAATGTGCAACGGAGAACGGGCGTGTATTTGGCGCAGCACTTTGTTGGTATCAAGTTTCACCTTCATTAACCGCAGTCTGCCCCACTGTTTGGGATTAATCCAATAAATGCTAAAACCATCTAATGTTTCATGTTCGAGGGCAGCTTGCTGATGGCGAAAAGAAACGATGCTCACCTCATGGCCCTGCTTAACGAGCTCGGCACTAAGGTTGGCTACAAATGTGCCAATGCCGCCGGTTTTTACAGTTGGGGTGGCTACTTCGCCTACAAAACAAATGTGCATGCTGCTACTGTTTTTTGGGGCATTACCCGCTTCAACAATTGTTTACAAAATAGAGCGGTACCATTCAATGGCTTCCGCCAGTTGCCCATCCAAATCATCATCGGGCGTGTACCCAATGGTTTGTTTGGCTTTGCTTACATCGGCAAGGCTTTGCATGATATCACCGGGCCGGTTAGGACCGTGCGTTACAGCAACGTTGGCACCGGTAATGCGACAAATCTTTTGCCATAATTCATTGAGCGTTGTGGTTTTGCCGCAGGCAATATTTAATACTTCATGAAAGCCTTCCGTTCTTTCTAAGAGCATGCTGTTGATATTGGCCTGCACCACATTTTTTACCGGTGTAAAATCACGGGTGATATTTCCATCGCCATTGATGGTAGGCGAAGTATTGGTAAGTGCCGCTCTGATAAACAATGGAATAACAGCAGCGTATGGCCCGTTGAAACTTTGGTTTGGACCAAACACATTGAAGTAACGAAAACCTACCAACTGCATGCCATAACTTTTGCTCCATGCCTGCGCATAAATTTCATTGGCATACTTGGTAGCGGCATACGGCGACAATACTTTGCCCACTCTTGTTTCCACTTTTGGGCTATCGGGCAAATCGCCGTATACAGATGAAGAAGATGCATACACCATGCGACGGATGCCAGCCTTATTAGCAGCCTGCAGCATGTTCACAAATCCGTTGAGGTTTACTTCATGCGACGTGGCAGGATCGGCAATAGAACGGGGCACAGAACCCAGTGCAGCCTGATGTGAAATGGCATCGATGCCTTCAACAGCCGCCGCACAATCTGCAGCATTGCGAATGTCGCCCTCCAGCAATTCGAACTTTGGATGCTGCAAAAAGGGCTTCAGGTTTTCTCGATAGCCAGTTGCAAAATTATCAAACACTCTAACCGTGGCAATACGCTCATCTTTCAACAATGCATCGCACAGATTGCTGCCAATAAAACCTGCACCACCTGTTATCAAAATCTTCATGCTGCTTGTTTCTGTTGAGTGTTGTAAAAAAATTTGTTGAGCTGGTTGTTATAAACGGGCAGCCACTTTTTCTTTTGGCAAAAAAGACTTGATATCATACAAGATGGTATCGTCTTTACTTAGCAACCCAAAATCAATTTCTGAAAATTCTTTATGCGCCACTGCCAGCAAAATGGCATCGTATTGGGCTGATGGCAAAGTATTGGCAATAGTAAGACCGTACTCATGTTTCACTTCGGCAATATCTGCCAGCGGATCAAATACTGTAACATTAATACCAAACTCTTGCAACGCTTTGATGACATCTACCACTTTTGTATTGCGTACGTCAGGACAATTTTCTTTAAACGTAATACCCATAACCAATACACTGGCGCCCTTCACACGATGGTCTTTTTGCACCATTTTTTTTACCAGCTCTGTGGCTACATATTGGCCCATACCATCATTCAACCGGCGTCCGGCCAAAATGATTTCGGGGTTGTAGCCATGCTCCTGTGCTTTCTGCGCCAAATAGTAAGGGTCTACACCAATGCAATGACCACCCACTAACCCAGGTTTGAATGGTAAAAAGTTCCATTTGGTACCAGCGGCTTCCAACACTTCAGTTGTATCGAGCCCCAGAAGATTAAAGATTTTTGCCAACTCATTTACAAAAGCAATATTGATGTCGCGTTGGGCATTTTCAATTACTTTGGCAGCTTCTGCTACTTTGATACTTGGTGCCAGATAAGTGCCTGCTTCAATAATCGCACCATACAATTCATCAACATATTTTGCAGCTTCGGGAGAAGAGCCTGAAGTGACTTTACGAATTTTTGTAACCGTATGTTTTTTATCCCCGGGATTAATTCTTTCGGGGCTGTAGCCTGCAAAAAAATCCTGATTGAAAACAAGGCCAGAAACCTTTTCCAAAATTGGCACACATTCTTCCTCGGTTACACCGGGATACACGGTGCTTTCATAAATCACCACATCGCCCTTGCGGAGCACTTTACCTACTGTTTCGCTGGCTTTTACCAGTGGCGTCAGATCGGGTCTATTGTGTTTGTCAACCGGTGTGGGCACGGTGATGATGTACGTATTGCAATCTGCAATGTCTGCCGATACTGCGCTATAGCTCAGATGCAGGCTGGATGCCAGATTCTCAGGGCTTACTTCGAGGGTTCTGTCGTAGCCATTTTTAAGTTCCTCAATACGGGCGGTGGCAATATCAAAACCGACTGTCAGATATTTTTTACCAAATTCAACTGCCAAGGGAAGGCCAACATAGCCCAAACCGATGATGGCAATTTTAGGTTGTGTGATCATTTTATTTTGCTTTATTCATAGCCCTTTTGGGGCTGCGCAAATAACGGATTATTTAGGGGGACTACCTTATTTGGTTAGCAAAAAATATCCCCGATTTATGCCTGAAAAAAGGACAACTCAAATACAAACAAATGCATTTATTGCATAATGCCTACCCTTTCCATAGTTGCAAATTTTGCAGCAGCACAGTGTCTAATGCAAAATATTGCACAGCCTTTTGGCGGGCTTGCTCTCTTATCTGCTGCACTTCTTCGGGGTGCTGAAGTGCCCAACGCAGTTGCCCGGCAATGTCAGCCGCATCGGTTGGCTTGCACAACAAACCGGTATGGCCATGTTGAATAAGTTCTTTGGCGGGTCCGGCATCGCCGGCTATCAGCAACTGCCCGCAGGCCAATACCTCTAACCATGCTACCGGCATGGCTTCCATTTGACTGGGATATACACAACAGAAAGCGGTATTTATAATTTGGGGCAGTTGTTCATTGGGCACATTTCCGTGAAAGAAAATACGGGGGCCCATATCTGTTGGAACTGTTTGTACAAGGCTTTCCCAATACGACTGACCCGATTCATCATTTGTATCTCTGCCATAAAAATGAAGTCTTGTATCGGGAAAATCGTTGGCCAGCTGCAAAAATGCCTGTAGCAAAAAGGCAGGCCCTTTTTTGGGCACCAACCAACCTACAAAAACAATATCACGATAAGCAGTTGGTACTTTTTGCTGTGGCGAAAAAAGCGCCACATTCACCCCGTTGAATATGACATGCATTGGCTTATCGGTTGGTATATATGGTTTCGTTTCGGCCAAAACATAAGCACTCACCCCCACTATAGCGTCCGCTTTTTTAAACGATTGAATTTCTTGCCAGGTAGGCCAGCTTTTCATAGGCTGCCTGAGTGCCCTTGCAAAAAACATGTGCCCGCCGTGCAGCCGAATTACATATCGGATAACGGATATTTTTGGTAAAAAACACAGGCCTGATTCAGGTGTTTCAACTGCATCAATCGGGTGCACTGCATGCAACGCTTTCAGCACCCGATGTTGCTCACGGGCTATACGCCAAAAATTCAGGAGTTTCCATTTTTTTGGATGAACCCGGTAAATCGCAAAAGGCGATTGTTGCTCCCAACCGTACACCGTTTCAGAAAAAGACAAGACCGTAACCCGGTGCCCGTTTTCTACCAGCAAGTTGGCGGTATTACGAATGTACATGCTGATGCCGCCGACCGGCTGCCCCTGATGTGGAAACTCACCTATGAAACAAATGTGCATGTAAGAAATGGCTACAAGCCTTTACGGCAAAGTACACACAAAAACAGATTCAAAGATTGAGTGGTTTTTTGCGGCACTACCTATGCAGATTGATGTTATCAACTACATTTGAATTGTCAAAGCCAGATTACCCATCTACAACTACTGAACGAAGGATGAAAGTCATCATGTACCATTATGTGCGGCCGCATACAGATTTTGCCAATAACAAATCTGTGCTTCCGCTTGATGTTTTTTGTTGGCAACTTGATTTCTTTAGTAAAACAGGCAGCATCATTCATCCGGCTGAATTATTTAACCCTGGCTTTCAGCCTGAGCCCAATCAGTACTTACTCACGTTTGATGATGGATTGATTGATCATTACACATATGTTTTTCCTGAACTGCAGCAACGCGGCTTATCGGGTTTGTTTTTTTTGAATGGAAAAAACTTTGCAGAACAACGACTATTGAATGTGCATCGGTTGCATTATTTGCTGGCCAACTGTACGGCAAAAGCACTGGAATCGGCCTGTCTCAATTTGCTGGAGAAATACCCGTTGGTACCAGCATACAAGCAACGGTTTGAAGCAAGTGTGTACGAGGGGTTGCAACAGGAAGAAGTGATTTCAGACATAAAAGCCAGGTTGAACTTTTTTGTATCGCCACAAGATCAAGACAGTATTTTGGAGCAGCTTCTGTATCAGTTTGGCATTGATGAAAATGCCATCATGCAAAACTTCTATATCAACCAAACTCAAGCGGCGGCCATGCAGCAAGCAGGCATGTATTTTGGTGCACATGGCTATTCGCATTATGTAATGAGCAATTTGGCTGCCCCGGCACAACAGTCAGACATAGATCAGTCCATTCATTTTTTACAACAATGGTTGCCAGAAAATCAACCGCTGAGTTTTTGTTACCCCTACGGCTACCACAACTCCTACGACGAATTTTGCACTTCCTATTTACAGCAAAAAACAGCCTGTGCATTTGCAGTAGAAAACCGCTCATTAAACGAAGCTGACTGGAATAACAATCGCTGGGCACTGCCCCGTATTGACTGCAATCGTTTTTTACCTGACTAATAACAGCATGCAGGCAAGAATTGCCACTATACAAGATCATGGGCAGTTGACAAAATTTTATAGCTGCTACTACCCATCGGGGCATCCATTGTACAATCATGAATTTTGGGCCTGGATGTTTACTAACCCTGCATACGGGCAATGTATAGTTGTAGAAAATAAAGCAAAGGAAATTGTTGGCCACATGGGTTTTGTACAAGCTGGCGGTTTGGTTTGGTTGGTAAATATTTTAGTTGATGCCAACCATCGGCATCAAAACATTCCGGATATTTTATTTGATGTAGCAAGGGGGTATGGCCCTCTCGCAGTGGCTGTAGCCAATGATGCAGGCGCATCGCTACTACGCAGAAAAAAATGGCAGGAACAACAACTACTACAAAGATGGATATGGACTAGGCCAAACACAGACTTTCAAAATAATAAGGATTTTTTTAAGGCCATACAGCAACCGGCCGACCTGCAAAAACCAGAAGGCTATTTATGGCAGCAACCATATTTGCAAAGTGTAGCATTTAATTGGGGAGATATTGCACAACTGGCCTTGAATGCCGGAGGATTGAGATTAGTAACATGCAATAACCCAAAAGCATGTGTAGCATGGGCGATGGACAATAGTTGTAACTGGATTGATTTTGTGACAAGCAATACAAATGCAGCAATGCAACATGCGTTACAAGATGCAACCTTTTCCCGCAATGAAAATTTCCCCTGGTACCTCAACCCGCCAGAGTTCAACAGAAAAGTAACCCTCAATTGGTTTACAGAAAATCAATTGCCAGAGGGATTTGTTTTCAACCGTTCAATGGCAGATATGACAAGGATTGGCAGTATTGATTAGTGGTTTCTATTGCAGCAGTGCTTGCTGTAATTTCTTAGCCATAAATATTTCTGTAGCAGCCATCGATTCAAAAGTAGCGCCTGCAATATGTGGAGTAATCAGCACCCGGTTGTTGTGTTGAGCAAGTTGCCACAGCGGACTTTTAGTCAAATACCCGTTAAGTTCATCATGAATAACATCTGTAGCCACAGCTGCGATAAGCCCTTGTTCAATTAATCCTGCTACCGCTTCTTCATTCCACACATTTCCCCTGGAGGTATTTATTAAAACACTTCCTGGTTTACAATGCTGCAGCAATTCTGCCGATAAAAAATTATCGTTTCCTGTACCAGGTATGTGAATGCTGATTACATCACTTTGTTGCAACAATTCAAGTAATGGTACTGGCTGAACGGATTCATTGCGAAGCTGTTCTTCATTGATATCGTAAGCCAACCATCGCATGCCGAATGCTGTTGCAAACCGGGCCACCTGCCTGCCTACTCTACCTAAGCCAATAATACCAATGGTTTTGCCTTGCAAATTATTGCCTTTCCAATCATTTCTGTTCCACACTCCTTGCAGCACATCTGCAGTAGCTGGAACAAGTCTTTTCATTGATGCCATTAACAAGGCCCAAGTATGCTCAGCTGTAGATGGAATATTATCGAGAAAATGGGTTTCGCCTTGAAGCGATAAAATCTTGATATTTTTTGTTTCACAATAAGCTATATCAATATGATCGAGGCCTGTGGTAGGGGTAACAATGTATTGCAAATGATGAGCCTGTGCCAAAGAAGCTGCATTCCAAACTTTAGCCAGCCTAACTACAAGCACGTTAGAAAGGGCTAAAGCATCTTCAAACCCTATTTCAACAGGTGATAAGAATTGTTGCACCTCTCCCAATTGCTTATACAAAGCCAAAGCCTCTGCGCTGTATTCGCCGGCTTCTGCTATCACTATTTGGGGGTTATGCAACCTCATACGTTGTATTTGATTTATGCAATATCATCAGCAGTAAGAAAACTCCATTGTGCCAATGCTTTATTGAGCTGCTTCCCCAATACTTGCTGATATTGATTTGCAGGAATCCCTTTATCACCCGGTTTTTTTGATTCCAAATCGCTTAGGGAAAGTACATGGCCAACCGGCAGATTTTTATTTACCGCCAAAGATTTACCAAACATCACTTTTAATTCTGCAAATTGGCTATTGTCCTCTTTCAAAGCCAGTGGCTGTAAGCCTTGTTCAATTTTCGCCACGCCTTCGCACAAGAAAGCAATTTCATCAATCGTTAAAGATGCTTTGGCATCGGGGCCAAACATGCGCCTGTCAAACACGGCATGAAACTCTAATATGCTTGCGCCCAGTGCCGCAGCTGCCAGGCAAGCAACGGGGGTACCACTATGATCGCTAAAACCAACAGGTAGTTGATAACGGTCACGCATTTGTTGCATGTAGCTGAGCCCCCACTGCGATGGTTGTGTTGGGTAGGCTGTGGTGCATTGCAAAATAGATGTATCAACCTGACGAGCTTTCAAAAAAGCGATGGCTTCATCCAACTCTTGCCAGTTGCTCATACCACTTGATATAATTACTTTTTTTCCAGTAGCAGCAATTCTGTCCAACAGCAATAAATTACTGATTTCGCCAGAACCAATTTTATAGGTTTGAATTTTTGTTTTTTCAAGCAAATCCACAGCTGCTATCGAAAATGGACTCGACATAAAATCTACACCAGCTTCTGTACAATGAGCAGCGATATCCATCCATTGCACTTCTGTAAATTCCATACGGCGCCAATAATCGAAACGGGTAGCGTCCTGCTTTGAAAACTTTACCCGAAAAGGTTCATAAGCACTGCTTTCTGCTTCAGCTATATGTGTTTGGAACTTTACCGCATGTACTCCAGCTTTTGCCAGTGCATCTATATAACTATGTAAGATGCCCAAACTGCCATCGTGTGCCTGTGCTATTTCTGCAATGATATACGCCATGGATTACTGCAATTAAAATGCTTTCAACAAATATAGTTCTCGCTTTACTTGAATAATGATGTAGTAGTTCGCTGCTGCATCAGCTTGAGTACACAATTGGCCAATTTTTCCGAAGCAGGATAAATATCATCGGTTATAATTTTCTTCCACCGAAGCTTATCCGGAGCCAGTAGATGTGGAGCAGATATAAGCTGTGGCAATAACGAGTTCAAATCATCTTTCTTATGGAGCATAACCACGGCGTTTAGTCCATCCCACGTTTTCAAATGCTCCTGCAAATAACCTTGTGTAATATCGAAACCCGGACAATCGGGATGATTGTACGCAAAGTTGATTGCTGGTTTATTATGGTGTGCAAAATCGAGGTTCATGGTAGAGCCTATATTGAATAATGCGTCACAATGTAATACCAGATTTACCAACACTGCTTCATCTTCAGGAGTAGGAATATTCGTTTCCCAGTCTCGGTTGCCCTCCCGTTTCCATAACGGACGAGCAACTATTGCCAAATCTGGAAACCTTTCCACAACAGCTTCTAATCGCCCGGAATAATCATTGGGTGATGGCCGAACTAATACAACACAATCTTTCGCTTCAGCAAGTTTTGACAGTTGCATTAATACATCCAACAAATACAAATGATCGGAAGGAAACGAAGGCTCATTGCCGGAAAAACAAAAGACATGCTTCTTACCCTTGGTACCAAAGCACTCATGAAACCTTTCTTTGGTCCAATACAACGCAGTATTATAATAGGCATCGAACTGTGGCGTTCCTGTTACATGAATATTTGCAGTATTGATTTTTGGATACAACAAACAGAATTCATCTTTCATCCAATTGCTCCATACCAGCCAATCTTTTGCCTCATAAGTCATACGAGTTTTGGGAAGATTATCCCAAGAAAAAACAACGCTGCACGTATGTATGCCTAATGTATTGGCAACACTCATTGCATAGCCGGCTTCAATGGATCGCTGATGGGTACATAACATCATATCTGGCTTCAATTGCTGCAGCAATGAAGCATATGATTTTCCGGCATCATCATTCAACATTTTTCTACGTAGCCATGCTTCGGACATGTCACTCATCCATGCAACCTTTGCCAGCAGTCCTGCCAGCATATTCATAAGTTGAAATAGTATTTTTTTTCTACCCTTTTGTGTACTAAAGAAAAACCAGTTATCAGCTATGCTTTTATTGTTCAGTGTTTTAGCGTTGCGATGCATCCTGATGAACATACAAAGCCTGCGTAGCAAATCAGCACTTCTGCTTTCTGCAATATCTGGTAAATACACAGTATTAAAAGTATCTGGATGCAACTGTGCCACCTGTGCGACTACTGAAGGAGCAAGGCGATGTAACAGCACTAACTGAATACCTGCCTGCTGCAAATATTTGAGCACATCTGTAAAAAGATAATTGCGTACACCAATCCCATCTGGTACCAACAGTACCAGTGTAGGTTTGCGATTTTCAGTAGTATGATGGTCTGCAACCTGCATACAAAAGGCATTACGCTTGCAAAAGCATCGCAGCGTTTATCCACTGCCACACAAAAAAGCTATTGTCCGTTTTTTCATCCAGAAAGTCTTGCCAGCCTTTTTCTACCTCTTTTGTATTGAACCAACCATTATTTAATGAGCCGGTGAGTGTTCTAATATAATCCTCAGCCCATGATTTTAATGACCCTCGCAACCATTCACGTTGTGGGGTTTGTAAAGGACGTTTTGGTGCAAGCACCAATTGCTGCTGCATAGAACGCAATGCTAATTGACGCAAACCAAATTTCGTATTGCCATCTCTGTACTTCATGTGTTTGGGCAATGCAAATGCATACTCCAACAATCGATGATCAAGAAATGGCTCCCTTAATTCGGTGCTGTACAACATGCTGGCCCTATCGTTAAAACGAAGTGCTCTTGGGAACTTTGTATAAAAAATATCCCTGTATTGAAGATTTTGCAGGTCGTTATCAAATGGCTTTTTGTATTGAGGGGCTGTTGCCAAACCAGCAAAGTCCGCATCAAGTGTGGCAGGCAGCACAGGTGCATAATTACTGCCCTGTATTATTCCACCACCGGTTTTATAGTAGTAATCATAGCCACCCCATGCTTCATCCATACCCTGCCCATCTAGCAGCACCAATACTCCCGCTTGCCTGGCATGCTTAAAGATCTGGCTATATGCAATAGTTGGAATGCCCCCATAAGGTTCATCTTGTTGAATGGCCATTTCAAGGGCCAAGGCAGGAATATTTTCTGCCTGAAGCAAAACAGGACGCAGCGGCTTACGGGTATGCTCAATGAGTTGTTTTACCCAAGGGAGTTCATCATAGCGGTCATCATTGCAATAAAACGTATAGGCATTTATGCTATCATTTTCAGGATAAGCATGATGAATAGCATTGAGCAGGGTACTTGAATCTAGACCACCACTGATATTAAAACCAACAGGCACATCAGCTCTGAAACGCAACGCTACTGCATCATTCATTAATGCACTGTAATTGCTTAATATTTCTGTTTCATCTTGTGCATGTGAAATGTGCTGCACTTCATCTTCCAGTTGATACCATTGATGCAGTTTCGGCTCACTTCCTTTTTCAAACACTGCATAATAACCAGCAGGTAGGGTGTGTATGTGCTCCCAAAAGGTTTGGTGAGGCTGCCCATACATTCCATGTGTAAAAAAACCTGCCCATACTTCATCATTCGTTTGCTTAGGCACACCTGCCGCCCAAAGCGATTTTATTTCGCTGGCAAAAAAATACTGTCCATCCCGCTTTGAGTAATAAAATGGTTTTACACCAAACCTGTCTCTGACCGCAAGCAATGTTTCTGTAACACTATCCCAAATGGCAAAAGCGAACATGCCAATTAGGAGGGGCAGCATGTCTATGCCTTTTTTTTCGTACAAAGCAAGTAACACTTCTGTGTCGCTATGTGTTCTAAGTGTTGTATCGGATAGGTATTGCTGCTGTAGCTCTTTGTAGTTATAAATTTCTCCGTTGAATACAATGTGGTATCGGCCACTGCCACTTTGCATAGGCTGGTTGGCGGCCTCGCTTAAATCAATAATTGACAACCGATTGTGCCCCAAGGCAATGTTTTCTCCAATCCAAATACTGGTATTGTCGGGGCCGCGATGGCGCTGTGCATGCAACATTTGATGTAACACATCTTTGTGCCCTTCTCCTATAATGCCTGCAATTCCACACATAGCTGTACCTATTTATATTCCGGATTAGCTGCCAAAAAAGAATCCAACAACTCGACCGCCATTTGCCAATCTTCAGGCGTATCCACGTTTACCAATACTTCCTGATTGATTGGATAGCCCACAAGTTTTGGACCGTAAAAAGTATTTTCTTGTAGCAGTGATGTTTTGAAAATGTAAACAGAACCGTCACGTATGTATGTAACAGGAAGTAATTGCCGGCGGGTAATAATTTTCTCTTCTCCTGTTGATATGTTTAAGTACCCATCTTGGTTCTGTTCGAATACCCAATGAGGATTGTATTTCTGTGGCACTTCGGTAGTTGACACAAGTGTATCAGCATCCAGTTCTGTTAGCTTTTCAAAACAAGCATCAATAAAGCCAACTGATCTAAAAGGATTTGTAGGTTGCAAAATAGCCACATAGTCAAACACTTTGCCCAATGATGCAAGAAAGGCAATGTCATCCTGCATTACATCTAGCATTGGCGTTGAATCCAAAGCCAAATGAGCAGGCCGCATTCTTGGCACTTCAATGCCATAGCTTTTAGCAATACTGGCTATTTCGTCGTCATCAGTTGATACAAAACACTCAGTGATACATGCACTTTGCTGAGCGGCCAAAATTGTATAACCAATCAAGGGTCTTTCTCCCAGCATTTTTTTGTTTTTGCCAGGTACGCCTTTGCTTCCACCTCTTGCGGGTATATATCCGAGTACACGTTTCATCAATACATGATGGTTTTATGAAATCGCAAATCAATGGCAGCTAATATATCTGCGATTTTTTTTCCTGCATCGCCACCTCCATACACGTTTGATGGAGCAGGCCTTTCGCTTTTCAGCAGTTGCTGAATAGCAGCGGCAATACTCGCTGTATCGTAGTTGGTGTCAATTACATTATTGCCCCGGTCTCTTCTGTTTTGTCGACTGCCCAAATTGATAACAGGTACACCCAAATAGGCACATTCCCGAATACCCACACTACTATTTCCTATCAGCATTTTGGCATTGAGCAGCAGCTTCAGAAAATCTTCAGACTCCATGTTCTTGAAGAAATGAATATTAGCCGGCTTGTGTACTTCTCTGTAATGACGAATACCACTTGAAGTGCCATCAGCACCTGCATCTACATTTGGCCAAAACCAAAAAACAGGCAAATCGAGCTTCGCAACAGCGGCCAGGGTTTCCATTACATGATGCCGGCTTTCCTGATATTCTGTGGTAACAGGGTGTTGCATCACCACCAGATATCCGTTGCTATAATCTGGCGTGGCACCCACCCCACCGTATTTTTCATACACTTTAAAATCAAGTGAAGGATTAGCCTTTACATTGGCAGCCAAATCGATTGATGGACAACCTGTGTTGAATACATACTCAGGATCTTCTCCCAATTTTATAACCCGCTCCTTAGCTGACTCACTGGCTACAAAATGAATGTCGGCCAGTTTGGTATTGGCATGTCTTACTTTTTCATCGATATTGCCAGTTACCTCACCACCTTGCACATGGGCCAGTGGAATATTTTGGTAAGAAGCCGCAATGCTGATAGCGATGGTTTCAAAACGATCTGCGATGGCAATAACGACATCAGGCTTTAAGTTGTAAAAAACATTGGCCAATTCCATGATACCAAGGCCGGTGGTTTTTGCCATGGCAGTTGGGTTTTCGCCTTCCAGTACCATGAATACTTTTTCATTTACCTCAAACCCATCTTTCTCTATAAATTCCAATGCATTGCCATAACGGCCTAGCAAGGCACTACCTGCCACCACCAGTTGCAGTTGCAAATCGGGATGCTCCTGAATGGCTTTCAATGCGGTTTTAATTCTGCTATAGGAAGGACGAGCAGTTATTACTACGCAAACTTTTCTCTTACTCATGATGCTATTGTGCTTACGTTCTCAGAATCATTCATGTTTATGTGCCAGTTGTAACAACAGGTTCGAAATGTTTTCAGATGCATTGGGTATATCATCGGTTAGTTTTCGTTTCCATTCGTTGCGTTGTGTGGCCACAGCTCCCGGGGTGTTAAGTCCGGCTTGTATCACCTGCACAATATCGGACTTTGATTTTATCCAAAGTACAGCATCCAAGCCATCGAGGGTCCGGAAATGTTCTAGCCCGTAAATAAACTCGATATCATACCAATCAGCATTGTAAGGCTTGGGATAATTGATGTAGACAGCCGGCTTGTTGAAGTGGGCAAAATCGAGCCCCATGGTGCTGCCAATGTTTACAACCAAATCGCAATGCAGGCAAAGATTGGTAAGTAGTGCTACATCTGAATAACTTGGCAGAATTTCAAACCATCCTTTATCAGCACTACCTTTCGTCCATAAAGGATCAATACATGTAACAAAGTCCTTATATCTATCTGCGAATCCATCAAACCTGCCGGAAGCATCAACTGGTGCTCGACGTAAAATTAAATGAGGTCTTTTAGCCTCAGGCATTTCTTGTATAGCCTCGGCAATATCTTCGAAATAATATTGGTCGTTAGGGCTGCTCATATCATTGCCACTCAGTAATACCCACTGCTTTTCTGCTGGCAAACTCCATTCATTAGCAAATGACACTCTTTCTTGATACAACGATGTTTTAGTATAACACTCAAACTGCGGAGTTCCTGTAATAATTACTTTTTCTTGCGGTATTTCTGGATAGTACCATGCCATTTCTTGCTTCATGTAGCTACTCCATACAATGTACGCATCAGCACGAAGTGTAATTCTACTCTTAGGCAAATTATCCCAAGAAAAAATAGCTGTGACAACAGGAATGTGCAGTTGATTTGCAGCCAAAGCCATAATTGCTGCTGAAGGAACCCGCTGGTGAGTACAGAGTATGACGTCAGGCTTTGTCTGCTGCAGCAATTGTTTGTAAACTTTGGCAGCCTTTGATTTTCCGTAACTGTTGTCGAGCAAAGTGTCTATGCCCTTTATTGTTTTTATATTGTACGAACAAATCCTGGCAGCAAGAATTACTAATTGATAATAGCACCATTCAAATCCTGTTGGATTTTTTACCAGTAAGAGACTTTTCCAGATTCTATGATTTTTTCTTACACGGCTATTCCGCATCAGTCTTGAAAAAGCAGCAATTTCGCGGAGTATTCTTTGCCATTTCGATTCGCTAAACTTGGGCAACCTGTGCTCATGGAGATTTACCCCATGTAACTGTTCTACGGTTTCTAATACAAAAGCCGGCAAATTATGCAGCATGCCGATTTGTGCAGGCTGTAAATACTTAATCAAATCCGAATACAAATAATTTCGCACCCCGATCCCATCGGGAACAAATAGAAATACATTTTTATAATTCAAAGTCATTTAAAAATTTCTTGATTGTATTGACAAAAACCAGGATCAGCCATTATCCAGCAGCATTGAAATATTGAAGCTTGATTCTACCTGCTTAAAAACAAGTTCAAACTCATGTGACCATGTTTCGAAATCTAAAAAATCAATCTTAGGAGCAGTTATCTGCCATGAAGGCAGTTGGTGTAGTGCCCGGTCAAACGCTTTCATCCACTCATTTACTTCATTAGGATAATGTATGGCAATACCATGGACTCCATCTTTAAAAAACTCTTTAACACCTCCAGCTTGTGATGCAATCATAAAACATCCGCAGCACATCATCTCCATTAAGCTCAGCGGAAATCCTTCTAGCACAAGTGAAGAAAATATTCCTATATCTGCTGCTTGAAGATAAGCCGGCACTTCATTGTTATTTATCAGGCCAACAAAATCTACACTAGAGATGGTATTGGGACCGGTTACACCTATTACATGCAGCACAACATCTTGACTGCTGCGTGATGACATCCATGTTACCCATGCATTTAGCACTATATCGAAGCCTTTTTTGGGCCGGTTGTGGCTCAGCCATACAAAATGCTTTTTTTCGGCAGCCCAACCTAATCTTTTTTTCAAACTAGCCTTTTCTAAAGCACTTGGTGCTTTGAACAATTGTTTATTTATCGGATTGTGAAGTACCGATATACTAAATGGCAAAGCAAAACTGTGTGCTAAATGGTACTCATATGCAACACGAGTAAGAAAGACAAAATGGTGAATACCGTGAATAAACTTTTCCCAAATAGGCTTTGTAAAGAAATAAGAATAACCATGAAAATAAAACATCATTCGAACCCTGCTCGTAAGTTCCTTCCTTTGAAGATGAAGCTCGATTTCATTTTTCACACGGGTAGAATCTACAATACAAAGAATGAGATAATCATACTCATTAAGCAAATCATCGATTGCTCTATAATAATGCCTGTATCTGTATTGAATTTTCAATTTATTCAACACCCTGTTTGGCTGTTGCTTACAGTAATATACTTTATGGTGTGTAGTTAATGCATCTTCAGATGGCGGGCATATAACAGCATCAATATGACAAATATTATCTTCTAACAACCTGGTTATTAGCTTAGGCCAGCTGGCAGTGTTTTTACCAGGCACTGGTGTGTCAGTTACAATTACTCTGGCAATTTTCATGTGGTCAAATTATGATGAATTTTTTTTCCAATGGTTGCTATTACCGGCACGCCTGAATCGGAGAGAACAACTGAAAGCTTTTGTAGCAACTGAATGCTAAGTTTTCGATTGCACAGCCAAAACATTACAAACTGAATAACATACAATACCATTGCGACCAGGACAAGCGACAAAATCGTATCAACGGTCAGAACATACCTAATACCCAATGCTACCAGCAGCAGGCAGATAAAAATGAGTATCAATCGGCTGTTTTTTTTAATAAAATAAGCCGGATTAATATTCAGAAAATATAACCCGGAAAAAACCTTCAGGTTTTCTCCAATGATGTTTAGAAGTACTATAGCCACAGCAAAAACAAAAATACCGCCTCCGTACAAACCAATTGCAGACAATACAATAATCGTTAGCAACAGTTGGATGTAAGTAACTATAGACCCGATTTTCAATTTACCGACAGCCAAGTGAATGCCTAAGCCGGGAGAGTAACAAATTCTGATCAGCGTGTAGGCACAATACAACGACATGATAGAGACGGCCGGTTGCCATTGCGCATCGAACAATAAGGTGATAATTGGCGCTGCAAATACGGTACCTAAAATCAAAGGGATGCCAAGTATTAAATAACCAGATGCTGCCATTAAATGAATAGCATTTAGGATCCGATCTGGATGTTCCTTGTGATTGCTATAGTAGGAAAAAAGTAATTGCGATTGAGAAGAAAACATGGCGGAATGCAATTCCAGCGAATAGGAGGAAGCAAATTTGATTAAGCCTATATCACTTATTGCATTGAATGTTTTGAGCAACCAGTTACTGGATTGTGCATGCAGGTATTGACCCACACCCATAAACCACGAGTGCTTTGCATACCACCAAATTTCACGCTTCACTTCATCAGATAATTTGGTGAATCTTGGGGTAAACGTGCCATATTTATACAACAACCCATTGTACACAAAAGTGCCCAACACAAGTCCTGCAGCCCACCCCAAAATGCCGTAACCCGCGAAAACCAAAAACACACGTGCCACAGCAGATATGAGGTTTGAAAAGAAACGAGCCCATGTAATCGCTCCGAATTCCATGCGCTTCTTCATCCGTACTTCATTGATTTTGCCAGCTATCGTAGCGATATAATTCAATGCAAGTATGCGCAAATAGCTATCAACAGGTGCATCAAATAAAATACCATTTAACGCATGCGACGCCAAGACCTGTAGTGCAAATAAAACTACATTGGAAATGAGCCTGAGCTTAAAAATAGCTTGTTCAATTTCGTCGACTTTGCCAGACTGAAAAGCTGCATTATCATTTAGGTCTACCTTGAAGATGTAATAGTTTTCAAATCCGATATCCAGAAGTATGTCGAACAAGCCAGTGATGATACCCACAATGAGCAGGAGGCCAAAACCTTTGGGGCCAATGGTTGAAGTAACTGCCAATAAGGCCAAAAGGTTGATAACCCGCCCTGCAACAGTGCCCATAAGCACATGATAAGTGGCTTTAGCAACCTTTTGTGACATATTTCAAAACGTTCGTTGCAGAATAGCATTAAAAAACAACAACCCAATTTACTGCAATAAGATTATGAAGGGCGATCACTTCATTTACCATATCCGCTTTATCATTCCAATAAAATAAGAACACAATCAAATTCAATTAGTACTTCGAGGAATGCCAATTATGATTAAATACCAAGAATACTAAGCACCCGCTTGAAGAAACCAGGTTTTTTCTCTTCGTCCATATAATAGCCTGATTTGTTTTTAGCATTCCCGTAATAACCATAACCATAGCCATAGCCGTAGCCATACCCATAGCCATAGCCATACCCGTAGTTTTCGCCAGCTCCTGTTTTAATACCGTTTACAACAATTCCCAAGTTCTTGAACTTCTGTTCCTCATAAATTTTTTGTATGAAAGTAAGTGTTGATCTAAATGTGTATTTATGACGAACGATGAAAAAAGTAAAATCAGCAAACTTATCCAACAGTAATGCATCAGTAACGAGACCAACAGGAGAAGTATCCATAATAATGAAATCATACTTGGTACCTAAAAGAGCCATCAGCTCCTCCATTTTTTTACTCAGGATCAATTCGGAAGGGCTTGGCGGTGTTGGTCCCGAAGGGAGTAGGTCGAAATTGCTATAACCAGGCACTTTTTGAATTGCGTCAAAAATATTGGGTTCACTACCAATGAGGTAATTACTCAAACCTACTTTATTACTAATGCCCAAGTATCGGCTTACCCGTGGTTTACGCAAATCGAGTTCTATCAATAAAACACGTTCTTTTACCAATGATACGGCTGCAGCTAGGTTGATAGAAAAGAAAGATTTACCCTCACCACTCATAAAAGACGTTGCAGTAACGCATTTTATAGGCGTATCCAATGCAACGTACTTCAGGTTAGTTCTAACCAATCTGAATTGCTCAGAAATTGCTGACCTGCTTTGTGGGGTTACAACCAACGGCTCATCAGACTGCTTGTATATAATTTCACCAATGATTGGTGTACTCGTTGCCGCCTCAATTTCAGCCCTATCTCCAATAGTATTATTGAAAAGCTCAAATATGATTAGCAAGATTGTTGGAAAGAGAAAACCGATAAGTATGGATAGTAAAAAAATCTGTGATCGAACAGGTTTTACCTGACCCTGATTCATGGCTGGATCAAGCACCCTTGCATCACTTGTATTGGAGGCTACTGAAAGCTCGGCTTCCTCACGTTTCTGCAAAAGGAAAGTGGCAATTTCATCTTTAATTTTTGCTTCTTTTTCCAATCCAAAAAGCTGCATCTCAACTATAGGCAATTTTGCTACTTCAGCATCAGTTTTTTGCAGCGATTGTTGAACTGCTTGAAGTCTGACTTTTTGTGCATTAATTAAATTCTGAAGGTTTGTCAGCAACGCCATACGAGAGGTAACTACTGCGGCATTTGCAGATTTCACTTCTGGGTCATCTTCTGTACCAATTTCAAGTTTGGCGCTTCGGTCAAATATTAGTTGGTTGTGAGATGCGATGAGTTGATTCAGTGAAGTCTCCTGAATACCTACGGAAGAAGGTATAATCTCATAAATATTTTTACCGTTAGATACATAATTGTAAATGCCGTTCATTAGTTCCAACTCTGTACGCAATCCTATTTCGGACTCCAAAAGCCTAGTTGATTGACCTAGCAATTGTTGAACTTTATCGTTTCCGTCCCCCCCAATATTATTCTGAGACCTGTATTGAGCAACTTTACTATTTGCCCCCCCCAATTCACCACTAATTGCTGATAGCCTTTCATTTAAAAACTTAATAGAGTTTATCCCTTGTGTATTTTTGTCATCTACACCGGCTTGAACGTATTTAGCTACTAATACGTTAAGAATATCTTCTGCCCTCTCTGGAATTATATCCTTCAACGCAAGCTCAAGCACTCCTCCAAATTCTCTTGTTTGATTTACTTCAACTGCATTCCTGAGACCATCGGCATAAGACTGACGTTCTAAAATGGCAATATAGACTGTGCTGTTAGGGTTTTCTTGAAAAGATGGATTTCGCCTCAGAGATAAGTAGTGACCTTCAAAAAGCACGGTATCTCCATATTTTATAGCTGTATTTTTTCCAGTGGAAGCAGTTATAACGAAACTATCTCTACCTAATTGCACAGGTGCATCTCCAAAAAATACATTTCCTTCTGTATGATTTCCTGGTTTAAAATAGTCGATTATAAATGGACTTTTTTTACCATACAGAGTGAGCTTACGTATTCTGCCTTCTATAAAAAATTGCAAATCAAGATTTAAAGAATCTACTACACGATTCATAAGGGTGTACGACTGTAACACATCCTTTTCGTTTTCAATGCTTCTATCGCCGGATTGTAGGCTGAGCGTATTTAATATTTTTTGTTCTTCGGTACCTACACGATGATCTCTTATGAGCACCAAAGAATTTGCACGAAAAACAGGTGCCGAAAACTCCAAATAAACCTTTGCAAGCAGCAGACTGACAATAATTGAGATTACATACCAAGGAAGTATAGAAACTGCCTTGGCTGCAAGTTTTAGAACATCAAATTTTGATGATTCACCAATACCTATATCAATCTTAGGTTGAGTATTATTGAATTGGGGGGCCGACATGTTATGTGTTGAATAGTATGCTTTGGAATTCGGTTACTTAAAAAGCGTAATGAACAATGTAGACAATGCAAGTATGATAGTTGCTATAGGTGCATAAGTCTGACCGAAGTTTCGAATCGTTCTAGTAGGTAGCGTTGGTATATATATTACATCATCTGGCTGAGGATAGAAGAATTCTGATGCCAAAAAACCAGTATCGCGAAGATTCATATTTGCCAATATCCTTTTGCCCTCAGGAGATTCTCTATAAACTTTGACTTTAGATAAATCTCCATATTCTGTTACGAATCCGACTTGCGCTAAAGTTTCAAACAAATTAGCTCGTTCTTTAGCAAATGCAATGGTAGAGGGGCTTTTGACCTCGCCCAAAATAGTAACTCCTCTTTTGGGTAAATCAACCAAAACAAAAGGGTTTTGCATCATTGGGGTAATCAACTCCATAAGTTTAAGTCGCAGCTGTTCTTTTGTTAAGCCTTCAGCCTTTACTTTTCCCAAAACAGGAAAATTAATATTGCCCTCAATATCAACTTGTAAACCTGTTTGCTCTGGCCCTTCAGACCCCTTAACTCTTGTTTCTAAATCACCGCCCGCCCCTCCATTTAACTGACTGGCCACATTGGGATTTTTACCTGCAAACTTTACTCTGACAATATCATATTTACGTATCGTAGGCTCCTGATATTTAAATGGATACTCAGCTAATTCAATGGTTTTAGTGGTATCAAGATATGCGCCCATCATATTGAGTTGGGGCCCTTTACAACTGGTCATAAATGACAATGACAACACGATTATGCCAAGCAATAACGTAAGTGTGGAAATGGAACAGTGTTTAATTTTCGTCATGGAATACTTGCTGAAATGTGTGCAAATGTATCTAAAAAAGCTTCATAGCAATGGCAGCTTTTCACTCGGTGGATAAAGTAATAAAGGCGGAGAACAATCTCCACCCTTATTGATAATCAAACATTTATTGTTGAATACTTATCAACGCTCGTTTTATTTGGCGGCTGTTTTGCCTTTCATAATCATATCATCTATTACCCGAGATGTTTCAAACAGGTAGCGGTCGGTTTTCAAACCCTTGAGCCAGAGCATAAAGCGTTCGCTTTTGTCTTTGTCCATTTTGTTGATACGCTCCTGATCGGCCGTCATGAAGGCTACATCCATGGGCTGCTCCAGGGTTTGGAGGCTCTCGTTTTGCTTTACAGTAGTGCGTATTTGCTTTTGCAACTGCTGGTACTCTGGCAGGTACAGGTTCACCGATTCTTCGTTTACCTTACTCAGCCATTCTGCATTGGTACGTATCAGCCGGAAGGCTTCGTTTTCAAGCAGTTTTTGCTGGTAAATGGTTTTTACCTGGGCAATATCTACACCGGCAGGCCAGTTGGTATAGGCTGCACGGGGTATTTCGTCGTAAGCCAGGGCGTTGGGGCTGTGCTTTTCACGTGATTTGGTAAACTCAAAATTGTCTGGCATAATAATGTCCGGCGTCACGCCATTCAATTGCGTAGAGCCACCATTAATGCGGTAAAACTTTTGCAAAGTGAGCTTTAAGGTACCCAACTCAGATGCCGGCATAAAGAAACCAGTGTTGCGGTCGAGGCCTACATTGCGCTGCACTGTACCCTTGCCATAGCTGGGGGTGCCCACCACAATACCACGGCCATAATCCTGAATAGCAGCTGCAAAAATTTCGGATGCCGATGCGCTGAACTCATTAATCATCACCGCCAACGGACCATTGTACAATACGCCTTTGTCTTTATCGCGATACACACTGGCATCGCCGTCTCTGTCTTTCACCTGAACCACGGGGCCATCTTCTATAAACAGCCCCACCATTTGAATTACATCTTGCAGGCTACCACCACCGTTGTAGCGCAGGTCCATCACAATGCCATCTACGTTTTCTTCCTTCAGTTTCTTTATTTCATTGGCCACGTCACGGGCACAGCGGGCTCCGTTGGGGTCATCAAAATTGGCGTAAAACTCAGGCAGAAATATGTACCCGATTTTATTGGTGCCTTTTACAATAGCACTGCGGGCAAAGGTTTCTTCCTGCACAATGCGGTCACGAATAAGCGATACCACTTTAACCGAACCATCCGTTTTTTTCATAGTCAGTCGAACTTCCGTACCCTTTTGACCACGAATCAGTTTAACGGCGTCGGTGGTTTCAAAGCCAGTGATATCAACTGGTTCGGCAGCACCCTGAGCTACTTTCAATATCACATCATTTACCTGTATTTCGCCACTCTTCCAGGCGGGGCTACCGGTAACAACGCTTACAATTTTTATGGCACCGTCTTGCTCACTCAGCTGGGCACCTATACCAAAAAACTCGCCACTCATGGCTTCGTCAAATGCTCTTTTTTCGATAGGTGGAAAAAACTGGGTATGCGGATCCATGGTTTCCGCAATCGTGTTGATGTATTGATTGAATTTTTCGTCGAGGGTGAATTTGTTTTTTAACCGGTCGTAAGTGCGGTCCCAAATTTTCAGCACTCTTTCGCGGCTTTCCCGCTCCAGTGTAGAGTCTTCTTTTACTACGAATTCTTTTACGCCTTTGTTTTTTTCACGGTTTTCAAGGGCATCAGCGTATCGCTCCAGCGTCATATACTTCAAGCGTTTGCGCCAGTTTTCGCGGCGCTGCGCATCGTTGGTAGCAAAGGGTGCATCTTCCATATCGAGTTGCACACTCTCCTTTACCATAAAATCGAAAGGTTTGTTTAGCACCGACTTATAAATACCCATCGACTCGGCCAAGCGCTTGTTGAAAATGGCATCAACGGCCGGTATAAACTCCATTTTGCCCGACTTTAATTCATCGTCGATGCTGAGTTCGTATTTCGCCAGCTCCTTTATATCGCTTTGCAGCAAAATGGTTCTGTCAGGATCAATGCTGTTGAGGTAGGTTTTGAAAACCGCTTTTGAAAAATTATCGTCGAGGCGCTTGGGGCTAAAGTGGGCCTGCTCCAGATAATCACCCACAATGGTGAGAATTTTTTCATACTTACCACCCGGCTCACTGGTTTTGCCATTGCCCCAGCTTTTGGCACCAATAAAAACCAACAATGCAATAGCCGGCACCAAAAAGGGCCACACTCTTTTATTCATCATAAATTGTCCTATTTTCTGCATGAGTTTCAAACGTAGCAATAAACTACAATGATATGCCGCCGATAGTTGAAATTAACAAACCCCGAAAGCTTTTTTACCAACCCTTTGAATGGGTAAAAAAGCACTGCCAGTTCTCTCCCGTTCAAAAAATGTCTGCCCATTTTTTTTCTGCAAACCTGATTTCCCTATTTTTGCGCTCCGAAAAAACGGAGAGTGTAGCTCAGTAGGTTAGAGCGTCAGTTTGTGGCACTGAAGGCCGTGGGTTCGAGACCCATCATTCTCCCTCTTTCAACATCAACACAAACCTCCTGCTTGTCAGGAGGTTTTGTTTGTAAATGCACTATCCATGAATATTTGGCTGTTACTGATACCGGTTATTTCTGCCTTTATTGGTTGGTTTACCAACTGGGTAGCTATTAAAATGCTGTTTCATCCGCGGCAGCCCAAAAAAATGCTGGGCATCACCATACAGGGCATTTTTCCAAAAAGACAAATACAGTTTGCGCAAAAGCTGGGCAAACTGGTAAGTGAGGAGCTACTCTCGTTTGATGAAATTGCCAATACCATCAGCAGTCCCGAAAATCTGGACAAGCTCCGCCCCATGATTGAAAGCCATGTAG
Source organism: Chitinophagaceae bacterium (assembly GCA_020848815.1). Classification (GTDB taxonomy): domain Bacteria; phylum Bacteroidota; class Bacteroidia; order Chitinophagales; family Chitinophagaceae; genus Phnomibacter. The sequence continues at coordinate 28,679 of JADLHL010000009.1, forward strand.
ATCATTTTCTCCGGGAAAAGCTATCGGCCGAAATGCCCATGATCAGCATGTTTATTGGCGATAAAACCATCACCAAACTCAAAACGGTGTTTATGGAAGAGCTCACCACGCTTTTTCCATCGCTGATGAAAGAATATGCCGGGGAACTAAAACAGCAGCTGGACCTTGAAAAAATAGTAACAGAAAAAGTAGCCGGTTTTTCTTCAGACAAACTGGAGTCTATTTTGATGCAAATCATGGCCAAGGAGTTTCGTTTTGTTGAAATACTCGGCGGTGTGCTGGGTTTTCTCATCGGTTTGCTGCAGGTGGCTATCACCGTTTTTACAGCCTAATCTCCATTTATCCATTTCTTAACACTTGTATCGAGGGGTTAACGGGCGTGTGCCGTCAAACCTTCCTGTCACATTTTTGTCATACAATGCTTCCACAGTATGACAAAAGCATGACAATTACCTTTTCAGAACAATTAACCGGAATCAGCTTCCATTTTATGAAACGTTCATTTACACTCTTCTTTGTTTCCTTTCTTTTCACCGTAAGCATGGCGGTAGCCCAGCCTGGTGGTGCCCGCATGGGTGCCGGCGGCATGAGTATGGGTGCCGGCCAAACTGGCCGCTTGTATGGCAAAATACTCGACAGCACCAGTGGAAAACCACTGGATGCCGTATCGGTACAGCTGGTCAGCAGCAAGTTTGATATGGTAAAAAAGCAACGGAAAGACACCATTATCAGTGGTATGCTCACACCTGCCAACGGCGATTTCTCTTTGGAAAACGTACCCATTATGGGCGACTACCGCATCCGCATTTCGGCTATTGGCTATGTTACCCTGGAGCAAAAGGTTTCTTTTCTTTCTGCCGAAGTGCAACAAAAGCTGATGCAGGCTTTTGCCAGCATGAACCAGCCAGCTGCTAAAGGCGACAGTGCCAAAGGAAAGCCCGCTGCACAGCCCAACATGATGGAAGTGCTGCGCAAAGCATTTGGCGGCGACATGAGCCAAATGGCCAGCATGGCCGATAAAGACCTTGGCAATTTTATGCTGAAGCCCGATGCCAAAATGCTGGAAAACGTAACCGTAACCGCCAACCGACCCATGATGCAAATGGGCATCGATCGTAAAATATTCAACGTAGATAAAAGCCTGGCTGCATCAGGCTCTTCTGCCATTGATATTATGCGTCAGATTCCATCGGTAAACGTGGATATTGATGGAAATGTCTCTGTTCGTAATGCTTCGCCTACATTGTTTATTGATGGCCGACCCACTACCCTTTCGTTGGACCAAATACCTGCGGATGATATTCAAAGTGTAGAACTGATTACCAACCCATCGGCTAAGTATGATGCTTCGGGTGGTACTGCAGCCATTATAAATGTGGTATTGAAAAAGAACAAAAAAAGCGGTTATAATGGCTCGGTAAGAGCTGGCATGGACAGCCGTTTCAGGCCAAACCTTGGTGGCGACATCAACGTTCGCCAGCAAAAGGTAAACCTGTTTGCGTCGGGCAACTTTAGCATGCGCAAAAGCCTTGGCTGGAGCGACATTGCCACCGATTATGCACCCACGGGCAACCTTCCTGCATATGCCATTGCTCAAGATGTAAACAACACCAACCGTGGCTACTTTGCCTTTGGCCGTGCCGGTGCCGATTTCTTTATTGATAACAGAAATACACTTACCCTTTCTACCAACCTGGTAAATGGCAGTTTCGACAGCGAAGAGTCGAACTATATTAAATATGATACCTTGTATGCACCGCCTACAAGCTCTACCACCCGCCGCCTCACCGAAAGCGACCGTAACTTCCGCAACCTGGGTAGCTCATTAAGTTTTAAACACCTGTTTGCCAAACCCGGCCACGAGTGGACGGCAGATGTAAACTTCAACAGCATGAAGAGCGACGGCGCATCGCTGTTCGACAATCAGCTGCTGGATGCCAACAGCAACCCCAAAGGCAACCCTGCCCTGCAGCGTACAGAAAGCGGTACTACCAGCACCTTTATAGTGGCACAAACAGACTACACGAATAAGCTGTCGAACAATGTAAAATTTGAATCGGGCCTTCGTGCACAGCTGCGCAACTTTAGTGCTGATAACAACAACTTCATTTTTAACTACAATACCAACGGATTTGTATTGCTGCCGGCGGTGAGCAACGACTATGAATTTACCGACCGTGTGTTTGCAGGCTATGTAACCTTTACCGGCAAAGTAGGCAAAGAAGGAAAGCTGGGCTACAACCTTGGCCTTCGTGCAGAAAGCAGCAACTATGATGGCAAGTTGGTATCGCTTGATTCTGGCTTCAATGTACAATTCCCGATTTCGCTTTTCCCTTCTGCCTTCCTGAGCTACAAGCTTACCGAAAGAAGCGACATTCAGATGAACTATACCCGCCGTATCAACAGACCGAGCTTTTTCCAGTTGATGCCATTTATCGACTTTACCGACCCGCTGAACCTGAGTGTGGGTAATGCTAATTTGTCGCCCGAATTTACCAACAGCCTTGAGGCAAACTTTAGCCAGCAGTTCAACAACAACCACACATTGCTGGTAAGTACTTACTACAAATACACCACAGGCTTACTTACCCGCTTTCAGTACAAAGACCTGAACCAGGTAAGTAAAGACAGTGCCATTTACAACACCTGGATTAATGCAAACAACTCTCAGACTTACGGTTTAGAAATAACAAGTACCAACAAATTCACCAAGAAATTTGAAACTACTACCAACCTGAATTTTTACAACGCCAGCATCAACAGCGAAAACATTCAGCAGAACCTGAATAACAGCCAGGCCAGCTTTTTTGGTAAAATAACGCTGACCCAACGCATTGGCAAAAGCAACCAGTGGACGTTGCAAATGAATGCCGACTACCAAAGTAAAACGGTACTTCCTGTAGGCGGAGGCCGAGGATTTATGGGTGGTGGCCCCATGGGCGGTGGTAGCCAGGCAGCAGGTAGCAACGGTTTTGTAAACCCGAACTATGGTGCCGATTTCAGCATTCGCCGCGACATTATTAAAAACAAAAACGGACAGGGCTATGCTGGCTCACTTACCCTCAGCATGAATGACATTTTCCGTACACGTATTTATGATGCCACTACCAGCAGCGCCTTTTTTGTGCAAAACCTTACCCGCCGCCGCGACCCACAAATTTTGCGCCTGCAGTTCAACTGGCGTTTTGGTAAAATGGATGCCAGCCTCTTCAAGCGTAAAAACATGAAGGGCGAAATGGAAGGCATGAGCGAAGGGATGAACATGCAATAACGTCCTAATGAAAGCTTCCCTATAAACCGTAGCACGTAAAAATAGAGTATGGTGCTACATTTAGGGAGGAAAAATGAAAAAGAGCAAATTCACCGAGAGCCAGATTATTGGCATTTTGAAGGCCCAGGAAAGTGG
>JADLHL010000010.1 GCA_020848815.1 Chitinophagaceae bacterium
GACAGTTTGAAACTCTCCATCAATGTAGCTGCGTTAGTAGGGCACAATACCGTACGCCAACTGGTGATGGGCGAAGCCAACCGTACACCTACTGCCGAAGAACAACAACGTATGGAAGCACTCGTGGCAAAAGCCATGCAAGCAGGCGCAGTTGGTTTGAGTACAGGTTTGATATACATACCCGGCACGTATTCTACAACACCCGAAGTAGTGGGTTTGGCCAAAGTAGCTGCGCAATACAACGGCGTGTATGCCACCCACATGCGCAACGAAGCTGACCTTGTACATGAAGCCATTGCAGAAGCCATCAACATCGGAAGGCAAGCAAATATTCCGGTGGAGATTTCGCATTTCAAACTCAGCGGCCAAAACAACTGGGGCCGCAGCAATGAAACCTTGGGCCTTGTACAACAAGCCAGAGCAGAAGGCATCGAAGTCACCATCGATCAATATCCGTACACGGCGTCGAGCACTTCGCTATCAACACTTTTTCCCGATGAAATGCTGGCCGATGGAGCTGATTCTGTAAAGGCAAGAATCAACAATCCTATTACCAGAGCCTACATCAAAAATTACATGCTGGCCAAGCTCAAAAAGCGACAACAAAAACATTTCACCTATTGCCAGATTGCTTCCTATCGGGCAGAGCCCAGCTGGAACGGCAAGAACATTGAAGAAGTAAACCTGATGCTGGGCCGCAAGCACAAAGCTGCTACCGAAGCCGACCTCATCATCGACATGATGTACAAAGGTGGCGCCAGCATGGTGTTTCATGGCATGAGCGAAGCTGATGTCAAAAACATTATGCAATACCAGTTCAACATGTTTGCCAGCGATGCCAGCATTCGGGTGTTCAACAGCGGCGTGCCGCATCCTCGTGGCTACGGCACCAATGCAAGAGTGTTGGGTAAATATGTGCGGCAAGAAAAAGTATTGTCGCTGGAGGAAGCCATTCGCAGAATGACCTCTTTGCCGGCACAAAAATTTGGCCTCAGCAACCGCGGCCTGCTCAAGCCCGGCATGGTTGCAGATATTGTGGTGTTTGATGCCAACACCGTCATTGACAAATCAACCTATGCACAACCGCATCAGTATAGCGAAGGCTTTCAGTATGTACTGGTGAACGGCGCAGTGGTTGTAGATAACGCACAACACACAGGGGCTCGCCCCGGCACCGTCTTGTACGGACAAGGCAAAACGGCTCAACCATCACATTAGTTTTTTTGTTGACCAACCGCAGTACCCTGTGGCATCCTGGTTGTGTCACTCCCTTCATCAGCATCGCTTTGAGCATCTTTTCACACCCTTATTTTATAACACACATAAACCTTGCACATCATTTCCGATTATGAAATACTTGCTGTATCTCTTATTGTTGCCTACCCTGTCGTTGGCACAATCATTTACCCCCGCCGAGGTAGCCAAATGGAAGCAACAGGCACAACATGTCACCATCATCCGCGACAAATGGGGCATACCACATGTGTATGGCAAAACCGATGCCGATGCTGTATTTGGTTTGTTGTACGCCCAATGCGAAGACGACTTTCCACGGGTGGAAGCCAACTACATTGAAAAGCTCGGCCGCCAGGCAGAAGTACAGGGCAGCAAAGCCTTGTACGAAGATTTGCTGCATCGGTTGGTGCTCGATAGTGCTGCTGCCAAAAAAGATTTTGCCACGGCACCAACATGGATGAAAAAGCTGTGCATCGCCTTTGCAGACGGTGTAAATTTTTACCTCGCCACACATCCAAAAGTGAAGCCAGCTTTGCTTCGCCGCTTCGAACCTTGGTGGCCTTTTATGTGGACCGATGGCAGCATTGGCGCCATCAGCACCGGTGGCGCTACCCCGCAAGAGCTACAAAGTTTTTACACCGGCGAAACAGTGGCCGCCCTGCCTCCCAAACTCGGCGATGACCCGCAAACCGGTAGTAACGGTTTTGCATTTGCGCCGTCCGTTACCGCATCGGGTAAAGCCATTTTGTACATCAATCCGCATGTTACTTTTTACTTCCGCCCCGAAGTGCACATGGTAAGCGAAGAAGGTTTGAATGCCTATGGTGCCGTTACCTGGGGGCAGTTTTTCATTTACCAGGGGTTTAATGAAAACTGCGGCTGGATGCATACCAGCAGCCAGGCAGATGTGGCGGATTTGTATGCAGAAAAAATTCAAGACAGCGCTGGTCAACTCATGTATCAATACGACAATGCACTGCGCAAAGTGCAGCAAAAAGACATTCGCATTACCGTACAAGAAAATGGCGTAAAGAGCACTAAACAATTCACCGCCTTTTTCACGCACCACGGACCTGTGATGGCCAAGCGCAACGACCGCTGGCTGGCATTGAAGCACCACAACCGCAGCGCCAAAGGACTGGAGCAAAGCTGGCTCCGCTCCAAAGTGAAAAACTTTGCGGGCTTTCAGCAGCTCATGGCCATGAAAGAAAATACCAGCAACAATACCGTGTACGCCGACAAAGAAGGTAACATTGGTTATTGGCATGGCAATTTCATGCCCCGCCGCAATGAGCAGTACGATTGGAGCCAACCGGTGGATGGCAGCACCAGCGCCACCGAATGGCAGGGCCTGCATGAGCCTGCTGAAATGGTGACGATTATTAATCCTACTAATGGATGGTTGCAAAACTGTAACGCCACGCCATTTACCGCTGCAGGTACCGCCAGCCCCAACCGCAGCAACTTTCCTGCTTACATGGCCCCCGATGCCGAAAACTACCGGGGCATTAATGCAGTGAATGTGTGGCGTAACGCACAGGCATTGACGATAGACAAAGTGATTGCCGGAGGCTATACCCGCAGGCTGCCTGCTTTTGATGACATGATACCCCCATTGGCCAAAGCCTGGGCCAACAGGCCTTACCTCGCAGACAGCAGTGTAAAGCAATTGGAACAAGCCATTGGCCTGATGACAGCCTGGGACCGGCAGTCTGATTATGGTTCTGTTGCTACTACGCTGGCCATTGAATGGGCACAGCGATTGTTGCCCGCCATCCAGCGGATGCCTGCCCCCAATACACCCAATGCTGGCTTTATTGAGAAAGCACAAGCATACATGCAGCAAGCTGCTCCGCTGGATCTGATTCAACCACTGCAAGCAACGCTCAACGATTTACGCTATCGCTTTCCATCGTGGCAAGTGCCTTGGGGCGAAATCAACCGCTACCAACGCCTCACCGGAAAATTGCAAGAAACATACAGCGATACACTGCCCAGTATTCCAGCACGTTTTGCAGCAGCTACCTGGGGTGCTTTGCCGAGCTATGTGAGTCGCCAAATGAATGGCAGTGCACGACGCTATGGCTTTAGTGGCAACAGCTTTATTTGTGCAGTAGAGTTTGGCGAAAAAGTAACCGCCAAATCATTGCTGGCCGGCGGCAACAGCAACAACCCTTCTTCCAAAAATTTTGGCGACCAGGCTGCCATGTACGCCAGTGGCGAGTTTAAGCCAGTGCTGTACTATAAAGCAGATGTGCTGAAATACAAAGAACGTGTGTACAAGCCGGGGATGTAAGGGTATGATGAATTGGGAACTATGAATGATGAATGATGAATAAGAAAGCCGCTTCGCATAAAACGAAGCGGCTTTTGTTTTTCAGTTGCAAATGCACTCAATATTTCATCAGCTTTTTCACCGCTGCCTCTAAGCGGCTTTTGGCGAGGTATTGTTGTTCGAGTTCGATGTTGAAAGGAATGGGCGTATCCAGCGAAGCGCAACGCACTACCGGTGCATCCAGCATGTCAAAACAATGCTCACTGATCCACGCACTTATTTCACCACCAATGCCGCCGAGCAAATTGTCTTCATGCAAAATGAGGACTTTGCCGGTTGCTTGTACAGCTTCCCGAATGGCGCTGTAATCGAGCGGCAGCAAACTGCGCAAATCCAATATGTGCAGTGATATGTTCATGTGGCGCTGCTGATATTCCATGGCCCAATGCACACCGCTGCCGTACGTAATGATGCTGATGTCTTCGCCTTCCTGTACAACACGGGCTTTGCCAATTTCTACTTCGTAATAATGCGTCGGCACATAACCACTCACACTGCGGTACAAACCTTTGTGCTCAAAAAACATCACGGGATTGGGATCATTGATAGCAGCAATCATCAATCCTTTGGCATCGGCAGGAGTAGATGGATACACTACTTTTAAGCCGGGTGTATGCGTAAACCATGCTTCATTGCTTTGGCTATGAAAAGGACCGGCACCTACACCACCGCCCGTAGGCATGCGTATCACTACATCGGCATTTTGCCCCCAGCGGTAATAAATTTTTGCCAGGTTGTTGATGATTTGGTTGAAGCCCACCGTTACAAAATCGGCAAACTGCATTTCCATCATGCTCTTGTATCCTTCGAGTGACAAGCCCAAAGCAGCACCGACAATAGCACTTTCGCACAAAGGCGTGTTGCGTACACGGGCTTTGCCAAACTCCTGTACAAAGCCTTCGGTGATTTTAAAAGCACCACCATATTCAGCAATATCCTGTCCCATCAACACCAGGTTGTTGTGCACTTGCATGCTTTGGTACAAGCCATCTCTGATGCCATCAATAAATCGGCTGTTGTTGCTGTCAGTAATCAATGATGTCGGGCTGACAGCTGGTACAGGCATCGGCTTTACAGGGGCGTACACATCGGCTAATTCTTCCTGTTCATCGGGCATTATTTCTGCAGCATCATAGGCCTTGGTGAGTTCTGCTTCTATGTGTGCTTTCAGGTTTTGTTTGAGTGCATCAATCTGTTGTGCGTTCATCACCCCGGTTTGCAGCAGGTAGAATTCAAAATTCTCCACCGGATCTTTTTTCTTCCATTCATCAAACAAATGCTGCGGCACATATTTGGTACCACTGGCCTCTTCATGGCCTCGCATTCTAAAGGTCATGCATTCTACGAGGTACGGCTTTTGCTCTTTGATGCAATACTCCCGCACTCCTTTCAGCGTATCTATAACGGTCAATATATTGTTGCCGTCAATGGTAATGCCTTCCATGCCATAGCCTTTGGCTTTGTCGGCTATTTGTGCACAGCGAAACTGTTCGTTGGTAGGCGTACTCAATCCGTAGCCGTTGTTTTCTACAATAAAAATGACGGGCAAATCCCACACGGCGGCTACGTTTAGTGCTTCGTGAAAATCGCCTTCGCTGGTACCGCCATCACCACTAAATGCCACGGCTACTTTTGCTTCACCTTTGAGTTTGTGTGCCAATGCCACCCCATCGGCCAAAGCCAGCTGTGGGCCTAAGTGACTAATCATGCCGCATACATGATGCGCTGCACTGCCAAAGTGAAAACTCCGTTCCCGGCCTTTGCTATAGCCATCTTTATTGCCCTGCCATTGTTTGAATAGTTTTTCCAGTGGCATGTGCCGGCCGGTAAACACACCGAGGTTGCGGTGCAGTGGCATCATCCATTCATCTTGCTGCAGTGCATGTGTTACACCGCAGGCAATGGCTTCCTGCCCAATGCCACTAAACCATTTACTGATTTTTCCCTGCCGCAGCAGCACCAGCATTTTTTCTTCTATCATGCGGGGCAGCAGCAGTTGCTGGTATATGTCTATGAGTTCGGCATCACTCCATTGTTTGCGGTCGTACATCATGGCAATCGTTCAGATAAGATGCCGCAATTTACCAGTAATGCTTCAAACCCATGACCATAGATTGGCGAACTTATGCATCTTGCTTGTGACTGCTCAGCAGCCAACCTTGCAACCAGGAATTGATGATTGATAAAAGGAAACTGAACAACAATGCCCACCAAAAACCATCCACCCGAAAACCTTCAATCCAGTTGGCGGCCAGCAGCACCATGAGTGCATTTACCACAAACAAAAACAACCCAAGGGTAACAATGGTAACAGGCAATGTGAGCAATACCAATATGGGTTTTATAAAAGAGTTGATAAGCGACAACACCACAGCTGCAACAACTGCTTTCCAGCTGCTGGCTACTGCTACACCGGGTAGCAACCACGCCAGAAATACAATCACCACTGCCGAAATGAGTACCCGTGCTATCCAGAGTTTCATGAGCGAAAATTTTAACTGTATAAATGTAGGTAAGGCTACAAGATATTCCTACAGAGTGAAACAGCTTTTACTTTGTTGTAACCATTGCTTTTTGCAACAACTGTACAGCTTGTAGATCGTCGTAATAAAGGGCTTGTTTCATTAACATTTGTTGCAGGAATTTCTTGATGGGAGCCATCGCTTTCACTCCGGCGATATTGTTCATCTCCGAAGGATCGCTGCGCAAATCGTACAACTCCCACTGCTCAAATGGGCCATAAAAGAAAATGAGTTTATACTGAGCAGTTCGAATGCCAATATGCGGCGCCACCCGATGTGGTTCGGGATACTCGTAGTAGTGATAGTACAACGAAGACCGCCATTCTTTTTTACCATTGTTTTTTTGCCACAGCGGCACCATGCTTTTACCCTGAATATCTTTTGGCACTGGTACTCCTGCCAGTTGCAACAATGTGGGTGCCAAATCCATATTCATCACCAACTGCGGCACTTGTGTACCCGGTTGAATGTGCTTGGGATACCGCATCAGCAAAGGCGTTCGCATGCTTTCTTCATACATAAAGCGTTTGTCGAACCAACCATGTTCGCCCAAATAAAAACCCTGATCCGATGCATACACCACAATGGTTTCGTTGCTGAGTCCTGCACTGTCCAGGTAGTTGAGCACCCGGCCAATATTTCTGTCCATTGATTTGGCAGTGGCCAGATAATCTTTCAGGTAGCGTTGGTATTTCCACTCGGTGAGTTGGTTGCTGTCGGCCTTAACTTTTTCGTACGACGCTGTAACGCCTGCATAATATTTTTTCAACTGCTGCCGTTGCGGTTCATTCAAACGTCGATACATCCAACCTTTCTCAAAATCGGCATTCACTTTTAAATCATAATCGAGCAGCATGGTTTGTTTGATGCTCATGTCTTGCTCTTGTGCAGCACGGCGACCAGTGTAGCCATCATAAAAAGTAGCGGGCAAATCAAACTGCACCGAATCGTAGGCACCCAAATCTTGCAAGTCTGGCAGCCAGGTACGGTGTGTGGCTTTGTGCCCAATCACCAGAAAAAAAGGTTTGTCGGCTGCTGTTTGTTGCCGCAGCCAATCCAAAGAAAAATCGGTGATGACAGTTGAAACATACCCTTCGTGGCGCAGGGTATCGTTGTTCATGTTGATGAAATCGGGATTGTAATAATGGCCCTGATCGGGCAGTATATGCCAGTGCTGAAAACCTTGCGGCAATGTTTGCAAATGCCATTTACCAATCCATGCCGTTTGGTAGCCTTGTGCAGCCAACAGTTTTTGTATTTGTTGCTGGCTGCCATCAAATCTTCTACCGGCACTGTTGTCTATCAGGCCCGATTTGTGGCCGTATTTACCTGTGAGCAATACGGCCCTGCTGGGAGCACAAATAGAGTTGGTCACAAAGCTGTTGGTAAACAAAGCCCCTTCTTTCGCCAGCCGGTCTATGGCGGGTGTTTGCATCAGTTTGCTGCCGTAAGCACTAATGGATTGCTGCGCATGATCGTCGGAAAAGATGACCACAATATTGGGGCGCTTTTGCTGTGCCTGTGCAGTAGCTGCCAGCAGTACACAACCCACAATCAATTTTCTGAATGGCATGGCATCACGATGTTGAATAACGAAGTTGCTCACCAACACGGTTGCTTTTTCAAGTTGGCGCTTATTAATTATTTTAAAAAAAACAGTTTCATGACGGTGTAGCCGCTGCGCTACAAGCTTTTTTCAGAAAAACTCCTAATATTGCAGCAGCATTCTGATTCGAGCCCTTGCGATTCTCCTCCCTCAAAGGCTCTCAGCTTAGCCAAATCAAACCGATTCTCACTTTCCTTTTACGGTCTCACTGACTCTCAAGTAAACGTTTCTTTATTTATTCTCCCCGTATGTACGATATTCTGCAACTGAACGACATGCTCGTTCCTGAACTGGTGGACATTGCCGAAAACCTTAAAGTTTCTGATGCCAAAAAACTGGCTAAACAAGACCTCATTTACAAAATATTGGATAAGCAAGCTGTGATAGAAAGCGCTATGAAAGACAACGAACAGGGCGATAAGCCAAAACGCAAACGCATTGTAAAAGCCACCACGGCCAACGTAACCGAAGAAGCCGAAGTAATGGAACCCTCACAACCCGCTGCTCCGGCTGCGGAGGAAACGGTTCAGGAAAAAAAGCCTGGCCGACCCGCTAAAAAAGCGGCACCCAAAAAAGCGGCCCCTAAAAAAGAGGAGCAGGCGGAATTGCCCCTGGAAAATACCCGCCAACACCACCCCCGCAAAGAAAAAGTAGCCGGCCCAATATTGGATGATGGCGAATCCATTGAAGATATTTTCAGAACGGCACTAAGCAATATGGACAACCCTTCTACAACAGATGATGAAGTGATTGTGGAAGACCCGACAGAAAATAGTACCGCAGCCCCGGCACCTGCAGAAGCACCTGCCATGGAGCGGCCTCGTCCGCAATTGCAGCATCAGCCACGCCAGCACCATGTACAGCAAAAGCCCAAAGAACCTGCCTTTAATATTGAACTCGATGCCATTGTACATGGCGAAGGCGTATTGGAAATGATGCCCGATGGCTATGGCTTTTTGCGCAGCAGCGATTACAACTACCTCAGCAGCCCCGATGATGTATACGTTAGCCCCAGCCAAATAAAATTGTTTGGCCTCAAAACCGGCGATACCGTATTGGGCACTGTTCGTCCACCCAAAGAAGGTGAAAAATATTTTGCCCTTGTAAAAGTGGACAACATCAACGGCAAAACACCTGAAGAAGTGCGTGACCGTGTGCCGTTTGATTACCTGACACCGTTGTTCCCCTACGAAAAACTGAACCTCTTTACCACGCCGGGCAACCTGAGCACCCGCATCATGGATTTGTTTACGCCCATTGGTAAAGGCCAGCGTGGCCTGATTGTGGCACAGCCCAAAACGGGTAAAACCATGCTGCTGAAAGAAGTAGCCAACGCCATTGCCGCCAACCACCCCGAGGTGTACATGATGGTGGTACTGATAGACGAACGCCCCGAGGAAGTAACCGATATGGAACGCAGCGTACGGGCCGAAGTGTTGGCCAGCACCTTTGACGAACCTGCAGAAAAACACGTAAAAGTGAGTGCCATTGCTTTACAAAAAGCAAAGCGACTGGTAGAATGCGGACATGATGTGGTGATACTGCTCGACTCCATCACCCGCCTGGCCCGTGCTCACAACACCGTGGCCCCTGCCAGTGGCAAGGTGCTGAGTGGTGGTGTAGAAGCCAACGCCATGCAAAAGCCCAAGCAGTTTTTTGGCGCTGCCCGTAAAATTGAAAACGGCGGCTCACTCACCATTTTGGCCACAGCCTTAATTGATACCGGCAGCCGTATGGATGAAGTAATCTTCGAAGAATTTAAAGGTACCGGCAACATGGAACTGCAGCTGGATCGCCGCCTGGCCAATAAGCGGGTGTTCCCTGCCATCGACCTCGTTGCATCTTCTACCCGCCGCGATGATTTGCTGCTGGATAAAGAAGTGGTAAGCCGCATGTACCTGCTCCGCAATTACCTGGCAGACATGAACGCCGAAGAAGCAATGAATGACCTGATGAAACGGATGCGTGGCACCAAAGACAACTTTGAATTTTTGGCGAGCATGAACCGCTAATTGTCACAATAGCAAAAAAAATAGCCTGCACAATGTGCAGGCTATTTTTTTTACAAAAGGCCTTATTCTTCCACTTCTACTACACCGCCGCTGATGGCAAACTTCAGCGCATCGGGAGCAGCTACATCGTCAAGTTTTTTAATGCGGTCTCTTGTTACAAAATACAAGGTGCCGGCTACTGCATAGCTGTTGGGCACATACACGGTGATGTGTTCTTGCAGCCCAAACTGTTCCAAATCTTCATTGGTTATAAATCCTACCTGCCACACATCGGGCTGGTAAATGCTTACCAGCACTGCCTTGCTAAACTTGCGCTTTTTGCCGGCAAATGCTTCCGAAAAGTCTTTTACAAAAGAGTAGATGGTTTTTACACCGGGCGTTTTTTCCAAGGCGTGGTCGAAAAAGGCGAGCATCCTGCCTACCACAAAAAACGAACTTACATAGCCCACCAGTAAAATGCCCGCCATTACCAGCACAAAACCAAGGCCGGGTAGGTAAAAAGGCTTGTCGGGGTTGCCGCTCAGGTTGATGTACACAGGAATGAGCTGGTCGAGCCAGGAGAAGAGGTTGTAAATGATATAGGCCGTAATACTTACCGGAGCAAGCACAAGTATGCCCTGCAAAAAGTATTGGAACAAACGACGGCTGGTAAAATGGTTGCGCATACTGCGGCATGGTTTGGTGCTGCTGCGAAGGTGCACAATGTTGGGCAGTTGGCAGGCAGGCATGACGATCGGCAAAATAATTTGATGGAAACTTTGGATGCTTTGAAAGTTTCCATAGTTTTGCCCGTTCCCAACAGTGCCCATGGAAGTACAACAACTTATTTTAGAAAAAGCCTTCGATTTGTTTAAGCGCTACGGCATTCGTAGTGTGTCGATGGATGACATTGCCTCGCAGTGTGGTATGAGCAAGAAAACGCTTTATCAGCATTATGCCGATAAAGACACGCTTATACATATTATACTGGTGCACATGGTAAGCAAGAGCGAAAGCCAATGCTGCACCATATCGCAAAAAAGCGAAAATGCCATGCATGAAATATTTCTGTCGATAGATATGCTACAGGAAATGTTTGGTGATATCAATCCCATCATGCTGTTCGACCTGCACAAGTATCATCAAATGGCTTACAAAAAGCTGGACGATCACAAACAGCAATTTATTTACAGCATTACCAAAAAAAACATTGAAAGAGGCATTGCAGAAGGCGTTTTTCGCCCGGAAATAAACGTGGAGATAATGACCCACTTACACCTGCATACTATTTCAATGACGTTTGAACAAGAGATGCTTCCACGGCAAAAGTTTAGCCTCGCAGCTATACAGATGGAAGTAATGCTGCACTATGCTTATGGGCTGGCCACAGCCAAAGGCGTAAAACTGATAGAGAAATACAAACAGCAAAGAGCTGCTGCACTGCAACCTGCCTGACCTCATTCGGGCACACAACAATACCTCCCAAAACAAAGTATCCAAAAGAATTTCAGATGAAACGAATGTTCACCTCCTTAGCAGGAGTAATGCTTACCCTCACCTGCCTGCCAGCATTGGCTCAGCCAGCTGCTCCGCAAAAAAACGTGCACCTACTCACTGCTACACAAGCCGTAGAAATGGCCCTGAAACAAAGGGCTGAAATACTAACGGCACAAATCGACATCAACAATCAGGAAGCCATGAATAAAGAAATTACCGGCTCTGCATTACCGCAAGTAAAAGGTAGTTTCGGCATTACCAAAAACTTCAAGATTCCAGTAACAGTATTACCTGATTTTATTTCACCATCGGTGTATGGCGTACTCGAAAAAGAAGATGTACGTGATGCACAGGGAAACCCCATCAAATTCGATGGCATCGTCAATACTTTTCCTGCGGCCTTTGGTGTACCCTGGCAGGCATCGCTTGGTGTATCGGTGCAGCAGTTGCTGTTTCAGCCCGATGTGTTTGTAGGGCTCAAAGCCAGAGACGGCTCTATGGAACTGTACCGTAACCAGCTGAAAGTAGCCGAAGACAGTGTAAAAGCCAACGTACTGCAAGCGTACTACGGTGTGCTCATCGCCCAAAAAGGATTGGCATTTGTAAGCGAAAGCAAACAGCGGCTGCAAAAATTATTTGCCGATCAGGAGCAATTGTATGCCAATGGTTTTATTGAAAAACTAGACGTAGATAAAACCAAGGTAAACCTCAATAATCTCAGCACTACAGAATCTCGCACCAGCAACCTGGTTCGCATTACCTACAGTGGGTTAAAATTTGCGCTGGGCCTGCCACAAACCGATTCGCTGGTACTCACCGATTCGCTTACTACGGAGTTTCTGACACAGGATATTCTATCGCTGGAAAATGATTTTACCTATCAAAACCGCAATGAAATAAAAACCATAGAAACCAGCAATAAACTGCTGGGCCTGCAGGTAGAGCGGTATAAACTTCAGGCCTACCCCACGGTAGCCGCTTTTTGGAATTTGCAAACAAATGCCCAGCGCCAGAAGTTCGACTTTTTTGCAAAAGAACGTTGGTTTTTTGCCAACATTGCCGGCATCAACGTGAGTGTGCCACTGGCCGATGGATGGCAGCGCCGCAACCGTGTAAAGCAAGCCCAGTATGCCCTGGACAAAAACAATCTGAACATGGAGCGGTTCAAACAAGCTATCGATTTGCAGTTGGTTTCGGCCCGTACCAACCTTACCAATGCTATTGAGCAGCTCAATGCACAGGTAGAAAATAAAGCACTGGCAGAGCGGGTGTATAACACTACCAAATTGAAATATGACCGCGGCCTTGGCAGTAGTTTCGAATTGCTACAAAGCGATGCCGACTTGCAAGAATCGCTGAACAACTACTACCAGTCGTTGTACAACGCAGTAATTGCAAAAATAAATTATACCCGTGCGTTGGGCAAGCTGTAAGGGTACCACAACCACAAACATCTATATCAATCTTTCGAAACATCACTTTTTCCAACTACGATTTATGAAACGCTCCTTTACCAACATCATTGCGGTAGCCCTGCTGGCCACACTGGCCATTGCTTGTGGCACTAGCCAAAAAGAACAAGCCGGACAACTGGGCGAAAAGAAAGCCGAGCTGGCCAAATTGCAGGCCGAGTCTGCCACACTGCTCGAAAAAATAACCTTGCTGGAAAGCGAAATAGCCAAACTGGATACAGCCGCTGCCAAAGTAGAAACCGGCAAACTCATTTCAGTGGTAGCCGTTGCGCCACAAGATTTTAATCACTACATAGAACTACAAGGCCGTGTAGACGCCGATGACATTTCTTACGTAACACCACGTGGCATGGGCGGGCAGGTAAAAGCCTTATACGTAAAACAAGGCGATGTGGTAAGCAAAGGCCAGCTGCTGCTAAAGCTGGACGACCGCATTGCCAATCAACAATTAGAACAACTGAAAACACAACTCAACTTTGCTGAAGACATTTACAAACGCCGCCAAAACCTGTGGAAGCAAGGCATTGGCAGCGAAGTAGAATTGCTGAGTGCTAAAAACAACGTTGACAACCTGAATAAACAAATGGAACTGGTAAAAGAACAAATCAGTATGACCAATGTGTATGCAGAAGTAAGCGGATTTGTAAATACCATGAATGCACGGGTTGGTCAGGTGTTTCAGGGTGTAAGCGGCGTTACGCCAGATATCACCATCATCAACACCAGCCGACTGAAAGTAATCACCGATGTACCTGAAAACTATTTGTCGAAAGTAAACAAAGGCAGCCGTGTTGAAATCAGCATTCCAGACATCAACAAAAACTTCAGCTCAAACATCAGCTTCATTTCGGCTTCTATAAACCCGGCCAGCCGCGGTTTTGCTACCGAAGCCCGCCTGCCAGCCGATGCTTCGCTAAAACCTAACCAGCTTGCATTGGTGCGCATTCTCGACTATGCCGCACCAAGTGCCATGGTAGTGCCGGTAAACCTGGTGCAGAGCGATGAAAAAGGCAAATATGTATTTGTAGCAGTAACCGAAAAGAATGGTATGGTAGCCCGCAAAAAGCCAGTGATTGTAGGCCAGGTGCAAGGCGAACAAGTAGAAATTAAAATGGGCCTTTCTGCCGGCGATCAGCTGGTGGCACAGGGCTACCAAGGCTTGTACGACGGTCAAAAGGTTGTACTGAACTAAGCAAACTCCCATTTGCATACAATACTCATTGCCGCAAGGCATCAACATCAAAATCAGCAACAGTGACTGCACTTGAAAAACTAAAAGCAGAACTGGCGAAAATAAAAGAGTTTAAACCCACCACATGGTCGGTTAAAAACAAAACATCCATCTATCTCATGATGGTGTTCGTCAGCATTTGGGGTATCTACCAGTTCATGACACTGCCCAAAGAGCAGTTCCCCGATATTGTGGTACCCACAGTATATGTACAAACGGTGTACGTGGGCAACTCACCCAAGGACATTGAAAACCTTGTAACCAGACCCATTGAAAAACAACTGAAAGGCCTCAGCGGCGTAAAGGTGAAGAAGATTACCAGTACCTCGCTGCAAGATTTTTCGGCTGTAATAGTAGAATTTGATACCGATGTAAATATTGATGCTGCGGTACAAAAAGTGAAAGATGCGGTAGACAAAGCCAAAAAAGATTTACCCAACGATCTTACGCAACTGCCTACAGTGCAAGAAATCAGCTTCTCTGAATTTCCCATCATGTATGTAAACGTGAGTGGTAATTATGATTTGGTAAAGCTGAAAGAATATGCCGACCGTTTGAAAGACCGTATAGAAGAGCTGCCAGAGATAACCCGTGTAGATTTGGTGGGTGCCCCCGAACGGGAAATTCAAATCAATGTCGACAATTTTAAAATGCAGAGCAGTGGCGTATCTTTTTCAGATATTGAAGCTGCGGTAGCCAGAGAGAATGCCGACATTACCGGTGGCTTGCTCAACGTGGGCACCATGAAGCGTACCCTGCAGGTAAAAGGCCAGTTTAAAAGTGCCTTCGACTTGTACAATGTGGTGCTGCGCAACAATCGTGGTGGGGCTATTTATCTCAAAGACATTGCTGAAATTAAAGACACCATTAAAGAGCGGGAAAGTTTTGCCCGCCTGGGTAGCAACACCACACAATCTCAACCTGTGGTTACGCTCAACATTATTAAGCGGAGTGGCGAAAACCTCATTAATGCAGCCGACCATGTAAAAGCTGCTGTAGAAGAATTGAAGGCTGCTGAGTTTCCGAAAGACCTGAACCTGATGGTGACTGCCGATCAAAGTAAAACCACCAAAGCATCATTCGAAGAGCTCATCAATACCATTGTACTCGGCTTCATATTTGTGCTATTGGTACTCATGTTTTTTATGGGGGTAACCAATGCATTCTTTGTGGCACTGAGTGTGCCGCTGAGTATGTTTGTAGCCTTCGTGTTTTTGCCCGTGGGCGATGTGATTGTAGGCTCCGATATCACCCTCAACTTTATTGTACTCTTTGCCCTGCTTTTTGGCCTTGGTATTATTGTAGATGACGCCATTGTGGTGATAGAAAATACCCACCGTATTTTCTCCGAAGCCAAAGGAAATATTTCTGCAGAAATGAGTGCCCGTTATGCTGCAGGCGAAGTGTTCATTCCTGTGCTTACCGGTACACTTACTACGCTGGCACCATTCTTTCCGCTACTATTTTGGCCGGGGCTAATTGGTAAGTTTATGATATACCTGCCGGCCATGCTCATCTTTACGTTGACAGCATCGCTGATTGTGGCCTTCATCATGAACCCCGTGTTTGCAGTAGACTTCAT
Organism: Chitinophagaceae bacterium; assembly: GCA_020848815.1. Taxonomy (GTDB): domain Bacteria; phylum Bacteroidota; class Bacteroidia; order Chitinophagales; family Chitinophagaceae; genus Phnomibacter. Next base: position 15,473 of record JADLHL010000010.1, read on the forward strand.
GAACCACGAAGAAGGACATGAAACAAAACGCAAATCTGCTATTTTCCGTAAGCCTATCCTTTGGGTATTTGCCGGTGGCGGATTGTTGCTGGATGTAATTGGCATGACCAACGGTGGCGGACTCTGGTATTTCTTTGGCAATCTGCTGTTGTTTATGGCCATCCTTATTGTCATCAATACATACTTCCTCGATGGCATTATCAAATCTTTCCAGCATCGCTTTTTACCAGCACTTATGCGGTTGTATGAGCAGCTGCTTCGTTGGTCATTGGCAGGTAAGCGCCCCGTGTGGATTTTGATCGGACTGTTTATGTTGCTTATTGGTTCATTTCAAATATTTGGTGTAGCTGTATCCAGCGGCCGTGTGCCCATTGTATTCTTCCCCAAAGGCGATCCCAACTTTGTGTATGTGTACCTCAAGTTGCCTTCGGGCACTGCTGTTACCTACACCGATAGTGTGATTAACAGCATGGAGAAAAAAGTGTACGATGTACTGGGCATGGGCAATGGCAAAACAAACGCCATTGTAGAAAGTGTAATTACCAATGTGGCCGTAGGTGCCAGCGACCCCAACAGTGGCGACCGCAGCACCCGCCCCGAACTTGGCCGTATACAGGTAAGTTTTGTTGAATATGAAAAACGCCATGGCCAAAGTACAGCACCCTATCTCGACGCCATTCGTGGTGCTATTAAAGGCATACCCGGTGCCGAAGTTTCGGTAGATCAGGAAAGCAGTGGACCGCCTACGCAACCACCGGTAAATATTGAACTGGCCAGCGAAAACTTTGAATCGCTGACAAAGACGGCCATTGCATTGAAAAACTTCCTCGACACCAACCGGGTGCCTGGTATTGAAGAACTGAAAATGGATGTGGATTTACAAAATCCTGAAATCACTATTTCAGTAAACCGTGAACGTGCCATGATTGAAGGCATTTCTACCGCACAGGTAGGGTTGGAAATACGCACTGCATTGTTTGGTAAAGAAGTGAGCAAACTGAAAGACGATGAAGACGAATACAAAATTCAATTGCGCAGCAATGAAATACAGCGCCAGAGTTTGTCTGATTTGTTGAACATGCGCATCACCTTCCGCGACTTCAATACCGGACAAATTAAGCAAGTACCCATTTCGGCAGTAGCCAGCATCGACCTCACCAGTACTTATGGCAGCATCAAACGTAAAAACCTGAAGCGGGTGATAACCTTGTACAGCAACGTACTCATGAGCCAGGGCTATACACCTACTGCGGTAAATGCGGAGCTTACAAAAACCATTGCTAAGTTCAGAGAAAAACCAGTGGATGTAACCATTGCACAAACCGGTGAAGGTGAACAACAGGATGAGGCCGTTTCGTTCTTAACAGGGGCATTGCTCGTAGCACTGGCACTCATCTTATTCATCCTTGTGTTGCAGTTCAACAGTATCAGCAAGCCCATTATCATCCTTACCGAAATTGTGTTTTCCATTATTGGTGTGTTGCTTGGCTTTAGCATTACCGGCATGCAGGTTTCGGCCGTAATGACAGGCATTGGTATTGTGGGCCTGGCAGGTATTGTGGTAAAAAATGGTATCCTCGTTATTGAGTTTGCCGATGAATTGCGCAGCCGTGGTATGCGTACCCGCGAAGCAGTAATACAAGCCGGTAAAACACGTATCATACCTGTATTGCTTACAGCAGTAGCCGCCATACTTGGGTTGATACCACTGGCAGTTGGTCTTAATATCAACTTCATCTCAATGTTCGAAGAGCTCAATCCGCACATCTGGTTTGGTGGCGATAACGCAGCCTTCTGGAAGCCCCTCAGCTGGACAATTATCTTCGGTTTGATCTTCGCATTCTTTATGACATTGATAGTAGTACCGGCCATGTACCTGATGGCAGAACGCTTACGCCGTCCAATGCGCAGAGCCTTTGGTGGCAAATGGATCAGTTTTATGGCAGTACCACCACTTACTTTCCTGTTTATTCCATTAACCATCGTTGCTGCATTTTTGCACCGCTTCAAAGTAGCAGCACGACGCAAAAGAGCCAAAGGAAAAGTAGACGAAACCTTTATTGGCAGCTGGTTCTAACACATTTGCATACATACATGATAGATAAAAAGGCAGTCGTTTTTGACTGCCTTTTTTCATGAGGTATGCTTTCCCGCTAATCACAACTGTATACATTTTTTCCACTTTCTCAAACTTGCGTGTTGAAAGATTTTAATCAACTGTAAATTCACATTACAAAAATCTTATAAGATGGCCACCTCTAAAAAATCTGTTGCAAAAAAGAAAGCTGCTCCGGCAAAAAAAGTAGCTGCTAAAAAAGCAGTGAAAAAAGCCGCTCCGGCAAAAAAAGCAGCGAAGAAAGCTGCCAAAAAAGCTGCCCCTAAAAAAGCTGCTAAGAAAGTAGTAGCTGTAAAAAAAGTAGCCAAGAAAGCCGCTGCCAAAAAAGCTGCCCCTAAAAAAGCAGCTGCTAAAAAAGCCGTAGCCAAAAAATCTGTTGCGAAGAAAGCCGCTCCGAAAAAGGCCGCTAAAAAAGTAGCGCCCAAAAAAGCTGCCGCTAAAAAAGTAGCTGCTAAAAAGCCAGCCGCAAAGAAAGCCGCTCCGGCACCAGCACCTGCTCCAGCTCCGGCTAAAAAGAAAGCTGCTAAAAAAGCTGCTAAGAAAAAAGTAGCTGCACCAGCACCGGCTCCTGTAGATGCTCCCGAAGTAGCACCAGCACCAGCCGCACCAGAAACGCCAGCTGCATCTTAATGCAACCATCGAACAAATGACACATGCGCATGTGTGAATGCCTGCTGAAATTTCAGCAGGCATTTTTTTGCGGGTGGGTGAGCTGAAGTTGGAGGGTTTAGGGTTACACTTCTTTTGAACACGGGGAGCAGTTTCGGATACCTGTATTTTTTACCACTAATCAGTTACAGGCAGCATTTACAAAAAAAGCAGAAAGCCACGGCGTAGCCTATACCGCATTTGAGGTATTTTCAGCCCATCAATAAAACACTTTTTTTATGCCAACAGCACACGAAATAGACTACCGCATTTACGGTGAAGAAATGCAGTATGTGGATGTAGAATTGGATCCGGGTGAAACAGCTATAGCCGAAGCCGGAGCCTTTATGATGATGGATGACGGCATTCAAATGCAAACCATTTTTGGCGATGGCAGCCAACAACAAGGTGGTGGACTGCTCAATAAATTATTCAGCGCAGGCAAGCGGTTGCTCACCGGCGAAAGTTTGTTTATGACGGCTTTTACCAACGTTGGCCATGGCAAAAGAAGAGTGGCTTTTGCGTCTCCTTATCCGGGTAAAATCATTCCGCTTGATTTGGAAGAGCTTGGCCATTATGTGGTGTGCCAGAAAGATGCCTTTCTCTGCGCAGCCCGTGGCGTAAGTGTGGGCATCGAATTTCAGCGCAGACTGGGCACGGGATTGTTTGGTGGCGAAGGCTTTATTATGCAAAAACTGGAAGGCGATGGTATGGCCTTTGTACATGCAGGTGGCCACGTGTTTGAACGCACATTACAGACGGGCGAAATGCTGCGTATTGATACTGGCTGCCTGGTGGCTTACACCCATACCATTCAATACGACATACAATTTGTGGGCGGTATTCGCAACACCATCTTTGGTGGCGAAGGTGTGTTTTTTGCTACCCTGCGTGGGCCGGGCAAAGTGTGGATTCAGACACTGCCCGTGAGCCGTTTGGCCAGCCGTATTTTGAGCTATGCTACCACTCACCGCAAAGAGGAAGGCAGCTTGCTGGGTGGCTTAGGCAACCTGCTCGATGGCGATGGCCGATAATCATTGAATCTATTTTACAACCAAAAGCGTGTTGCTGGTACTGCAACACGCTTTTGTATTTACGCAGGCATTTTACACAAACAAAAAGCCCTGACTGGTAGAAACCAGCCGGGGCAATTGATGTGCGAAAAGTGAGGGGATTAGAAAAACACTGCGGTAAAATTCCGGTCGCTGGTTTTCCAGAAAACGACACGGCCAATATCATCGAAAAAGTATTCCGGCTTTTTGTCTTTTAATACTACGGCACCTTCTTTTTGTCCGTTTTCTTTGCTGTAGATTTCTATGCCCACACCGGTGTCTGCACCGTCATCTGTTTTAGTGAGAATGCTCTGCATACTGGCAGTAGCACGGGTGGCTTTAAAACGCTTGTTCATGGCTTGAAAAGATGCAACTGCAATGGCGCCCCAGTTGTTGGCATCCTGCTCATACGAGTCGGCGGCCGATTGGTTGCTCATGTATTGCCCCTTTGCGGTAGCACCACCGGCAGAAGCCACACCCGCCTGATAACTGTTGGCCGCCATCATGGCTACACTGGTTACTGCTAATGCGCCCAATGCTATTTTACCTACCAGGCTTACACCAGGCGCAGCCCGGTATACTTTCCAACCCTGCTTGCCATCAAATCCGAAGTGTGCAATGTTTTGGCTGCTGGTTAGCACCAATCCATTGGCGGTGAATTGAAGTCCCGATGGGTTTTCTTTTCCGTCCAACGCAATGCTACCTATTTTGGTAGGCGTACTGGTGTTTACATCAATCCGATGCAGTTCGCCATCTACAGCAATGTATGCTTCGTTATCATTTTTAAAACCATGTACCACATAGTCTTTTACCTTAATGCTTTTGCCCCAGGCATCGGCACCGGTTTCTAAATTCAAAATATTAATTTCTTCATCGGTGATGTACAGCAACCCTTTGCTCACCAGCTTGATGTCGCGGATATTGCCACTCACTTTCATGGGGCGTTTCATGGCCGATACACCATTCACCAAATCAATAATGTCAATCTTGTTGGTGCCCTTATCGCTGGCGGTGGCTATCACCATTTTGTTGCCGGTATTGTCGTAGCTGTAGCCAATCACATTACCCGCTACATCTATTTCATCTTTCAGCAACTGCTTGCCACTGGCGTAGTCAAACATGTACATTTTGGCTTTGTTGCCACCACCCAAAGCTTTGCCCATGAGGCCGCCTTGCTTGCCATAGTTTTCGCCACGTTGATTGGTGGTTACAATAATGCCGCGGTCATCTAAAATGTAGTTATTCAGCGGACTGTTGAGCTCCTGGCGCTGCCACACTTCTTTACCGGTAGCCCAGTCAAAACAAGTAAAATAATCATTGTTGAAGAAGTACACTTTGCTGGCGTCTTTCACCTGAAAAAACTTGGATGAAACAGCCACCGCCATTTGCGCATTCATTTTGTTCATCGACTTACCAAAACCTGCAAAAGGAATTTTGCTGCTGGCAGGCGGCGCCACAACGGGTGCATCTGTTTTGATTTCTGACCGCCATTTTTCTTCTCCAGTATTGGCATCCAAACAATAAATGGCTTTGGTGGTACTAATCAGCATCAGGTCTTTGCTGATGGCATACACATCGCTACAAATCACTTCGGTGGCTTTGTCAAACACCTTTTCTGCTTCAAATCTTTTTTGGCCTGTAACCGCATCTACCAACATCAGCGTTGGCCGGCCTTTTTTATTCATGCCGCTAAACAAAACAGCACCCAGTTTGGCATTGGCAAAACGCTTGTTTACCGTGGTCATACCAAGGTCTTTTGTTTTACAAACTACCTGTCCGGTTACTGTGTTAATGATGGCATGCTCCACCATCATGCCGCGGTCTACAATGGCCGCCAGCGGACTATTGGGTATGGCACTCAGTGCATCTTCCGAAATACGGCGAAACTCTTCGAGCTTCCAGATTTCTTTACCCGTTTCAGGATCTACACCATACAAGGCATCGTTAGTGCCCACAATAAAAATGCCTGCATCGCTGAGGCTGTAAAAATTGATGCTGCCGCCAAAGTCTTTCGACCAGGTTTTCTTTTGTGCCTGCAGTACAGATACCAGACAAAGCAGCAATGCTGCCAACCATATTCTTTTCAGGGATTTCATGGTACAGAAATTTAGCCCCAAATATTCCTGTAATGCCCGCCTGTGCCTATACCCTGCAGCGGGTATTTTCAGCATTCGTTCAAAATAGTCCTCGTCTCCGGACGAGGACCCGATAGTTTTCCGAATTGCCTTCTTAGCAATTCCCATCCATCAGTAGGTTTCATGTCAAGCGCAAGCCTTAGGTTGTCGATGATGATATTATCCGGCTGGTATATTGGCGAAAAAATGGAATCATTTCCCGGAGTTGCACCCTGTGCATTGGTGATATATTTTGAGGCCATCCAGTTGAAATTGTTAATCATTGACGGATTCTGCGTATTAATGGCGGAATCGGGGCGTGTGAAAATGCCGTTTACTAAACATTGTGCTTGCAGCTCATTTTGAGTTAAAGTAACGAGTAAGATAAGGGCATAGATTTTTCTCATTTTTTGAATTTGAATGTGTGAAAAAACCGGAATTGAATGGAATTGGCAATAGCATCCTTAGCTATCTGTTCAGTAAGCACTTTATACTTAAAAAACAAATATGTATGAATAGATTAGCGTTGCCGAATTCCAATAAATTTCTTGAAAACAGGAGTGACAGAATAAGTGTAATCGTTACTGTCAGAAATGTTTGTCCTTGGCCAATGTTTATAATTTATCAATAAGGTATCCCTATTAATTAAATAGCCTCTTGCTTCTAATTCACCGCACCTCCAGGCACCTCCTTTTGAGACAAAACCATTATATGCCTGTACAGCGGCTATTCCAAAGTCATAAACGGTGTATCCTTCGGATGGATTTATGTAACCGTTGCAACCTTTTGGAAGGTTTTTTAAAAATAACCAATAATCATTTCTTTGTAAGGTAACCGTAAATGTATCAGCAGGGTTATCGGTATTGTATCCATGAAATTTTCCAATAGCTGCAGCTAAAGTTTCTGGTACAATGCTCAAGTACTTCGTTACAGTTTGCACGGTAGGAGTTGCAGGAAAACAATTGGCCCCTTTGGTATTGTATCCTGTAAACTTTACAGGTATCCGGTTTTCGAGCACATTAAAGTAAAGGCTGACGCTAGATTTTTTGAAAACGTTTTGGCTATTACCAATTTCCCATTTTACTGAGTCGTATTGCCCTATAGCTTTGAAAGTGATGAATTTAAAAACAGTTGCAGTATCCTTGACTTCAAAGGCAGTGTCTGAAACTTGTTCCAGCATTACAAAATCAGCCTTAAAAGGGGAGATATCAGCACAAGGATCGGGTGCTGCGGGTATAGGGTCTTTGCTACATTTGGAAGAAAGCAGCATGCCCATTACAACAATAGCCAAGGCAAAACGTGTGAGGTATTTAAGTGTCATGAGTGAAAGTTTTTGAAAGTGTAACTGTTAATGCTTATGCAATGTAGGCACAATTACCCTCCTTTTCTACTAAAGCCCGTATAATTGAAAATAATCAAAAATGGGGGGGGGGGTATTTTTAAAATGATTCAGCATTTTTTAAAGATTAGCTTACAAGTTTCATGCAACTCTTCGATAAAATGTGCATCCACCATAGTTATTGAATGATTTCATTTTCGATTAGAGCCTGCACTGAAGTACATAGTCCTCGTCTCCTGACGAGGATGCGATGTTTGACAAATTCGACCTGGACTGTATTCGTGGGTTTGCGACTGCAGTCGTTATACCAAATCATCCCCGACAGAAACCGGCGACGAAAAAAAATTTGGCCGGCAAAATACATTCATCGTAGTTTTACGATGAATAAGCGGAACGTCCGCTTTTATTTTGACTTTATTCATCGTACAAATACGATTATGGCAATAGCAAAAACAGCAGCTTTTAGTAAAAAAGAACAGGAAATTGCCGCCTTCGCCAAGGCAATAGCCCACCCGGCAAGAGTGGCTATTTTAAAAGTATTGGC
>JADLHL010000011.1 GCA_020848815.1 Chitinophagaceae bacterium
AGCCGTTTTAGAAGGGAAGAATGTACATCCGGAAAGGCCGGGCGAAATGCTGTTGACAGGAACACTGATGCAGCCCCGGCAATGGACATCCGAAACGCCGTATTTATACACAGCGGTTTTCTCCATTTATCAAGAGGGAAAATTGCTGCACAGCATACGCAAGAAAGCAGGTTTCAGAACAGTTGAGCTAAAGCAACGGGAAGGCATTTATGTAAATGGCGTCAAGATGAAATTCAAAGGCGTGAACCGGCATGCATTTCGTCCGGAAACGGGCCGCACCACCAGCTATCGCATAAGTGTGGAAGATGTGCAGCTCATCAAAAGCATGAACATGAATGCTGTTCGAATGAGTCATTATCCGCCGGATGATCATTTTCTGGATGTGTGTGATTCGTTGGGTTTGTTTGTAATGGATGAGTTGGCGGGCTGGCATGGCCACTATGATACGCCTACCGGAAAAAAACTGTTGAAAGAAATGATGTTGCATGATGCGCATCACCCATCCATTGTGTTGTGGGCTAATGGCAATGAAGGCGGGCACAACCGTGAACTCGATGCATACTTTACACAATATGATTTGCAGCAGCGGCCAGTTGTACATCCATGGGAGTTGTACAATGGTGTAGAAACACAACACTACCGTGAGTACAACTATGGCATTGGCAATTACGACAATGGCAATGAGATAGTGATGCCTACTGAATTTTTGCATGGGCAGTTTGATGGGGGACATGGTGCAGGCTTAGAAGATTACTGGCAACACATGTGGCACAACCCACTGAGTGCCGGTGGTTTTTTGTGGGACTTTGCCGACAATGCTGTTGTTCGCAAAGACAAAAATGATTCGCTGGATACAGATAAACATCGGGCTGCGGATGGTATCGTAGGTCCTCATCATGAAAAAGAAGGCAGCTATTTTGCCATCAAACAAATCTGGAGTCCGGTATTTATTGAGCGAAGAGAAATTACGCCCGATTTCGATGGAAGTTTTACTGTTGAAAACCGGTATCACTTTACCAATTTGAACACTTGCCAACTGCGTTGGAAATTGAAAAGGATTGATGTACGCAGTACGAATGAAGTGAATGGTACTGCACCGATGCCTGATGCTGCACCATTCAACAAAGCGAAGCTTCAATTAAACCTGCCTGCCAACTGGATGGAATACGATGTTTTGTATCTCAGCATTACAGATGCGCAACAGCAGGAGCTGTTTACCTGGACTTACCCGATTCATCAGCCTGCTGCTATCGGGTCAAGAATGCGTACCACAAAAGGACCGCATACCATTCAACTGCAGGAGCAAGATTCATTGCTGCAGGTTCGGGTGAGTGATGTAACCATTCAGTTCAATAAAAACAATGGTGTCATGCAATCTGTGAGCAATGCAAAGGGTGTACTGCCTTTGCACAATGGACCAGTGTTGCAGGATGCCGTGAATAATTTGGGTGCTTTGCAGGTAACAGCTTCCGGCGATTCTGTTGTGTTGCAAACGCAATACAACAAGCAAAGCCATTACAACAACATCAGCTGGACCATTTATCCATCGGGTTGGGTAAAGTTGCAATTGCAGTATTTCCCATCTGCTTACTTTACCAATTTTGCCGGCATCAATTTTTCATTTCCGGAAAAGGAAATACAATCCGTTACCTATATGGGTGATGGCCCGTATCGTGTTTGGAAAAACAGAATGAAGGGCAATCAGTTTGGTGTATGGAGCAAAACCTACAACAATTCTGAAACTGGAGAGTGCCCGTGGTTGTATCCTGAATTCAAAGGCTATCATTCCCGTTTTTATGGCGGTTATTTTTTCAGCAAAGGCAATCGCTTTACTGTTGTTTGCGAAACAGAAAATATTTTTCTGCGGTTGTTTACGCCTGCATGGAAAACCGATCAGTGGCACAATTACGAACCATTGTTTCCATCGGGTGATATTTCTTTTATGCATGGCATCAGTAGTATTGGTACCAAAACACAACGCAATGAAACCACTGGCCCCATGGGTTTCAAAAATATTTTTTACGACTACGAAAAAGATCCGGCAAGGGCTTTACAAATGACTTTATTCTTCTACTTTTCAGCTCAATAGTATGCGTACATTTTATATTCTGTTGGCGGTGTTGTTTTCGATGCAGCTGTCTGCACAAACCCGCTTGCAACAATTGCGTTGCGAAATGTTGAGCAATCCGCAAGGCATTGATGTAGCTCAACCCCGCTTTAGCTGGCAGTTCAGCAGCCAGGAAAGAAATGTGCAGCAAACGCATTATCAAGTGCTGGTGAGTAGTAGCAAGGCAGCACTGGCGGCCAACAAAGCTGATGTTTGGAATTCGGGAAAAGTAGCTGGCAGCCAAAGCATACACATTCGGTACAATGGTGCAGCGTTGCAATCGGGTAGCCGCTACTATTGGAAAGTATTGGCTTGGACAAACAAGAGCAGCAATCCACTAACCTTATCATCCGAATTTAGTACTGGTCTTTTTCAATCATCCGATTGGAAAGCCAAATGGATTGGCTACGATCAGGCTTCGCCTTGGGATAGCATCAGCCAGTGGTCGCGGTTGAGTGCACGGTATTTGCGCAAAAGTTTTTCTGCCAAGCCTGCCTTGAAGAGGGCTACTGTACACATAGCCGGCATGGGGATGTATGAGTTGTACATCAATGGGAAAAAAATTGGCAATCAGGTGTTGGCGCCCAATCCTACTGATTATCGGAAAACGGTGTTGTACAACACGCATGATGTAACCACAGCATTGAAAGCCGGCAACAACGCTATTGGCGTGGTGCTGGGCAATGGCCGTTTTTTTACCATGCGCCAAAACTATAAAACACACAAGCACAACAACTTTGGTTTCCCAAAACTGCTGCTGCAACTGCAACTGGAATATGCAGATGGCAGCAAGCAATGGGTGCTGAGCGACGAAAGCTGGAAGCTGAATGTGGATGGTGCCATTCGCAGCAACAACGAATACGATGGTGAAGAATATGATGCAAGAAAAGAGTGGCCGGGTTGGACAACGGCGGCTTTCGATGCATCGAAATGGATGCAAGCCAATATTGTAGCAGCACCCGATGGAAAATTGCAGGCACAATCTGCAGAATCGATGCAAGTGATGAAGATTATACAACCGAAATCCATCCGCAAAAATGCATCCGGCAAATACATCATTGACATGGGGCAAAATTTTTCAGGATGGATGCACCTGAAAAATATTGCTGGCAAAAAAGGGGACAGCATTGTGTTGCGCTTTGCTGAAAGCCTGCAACCGAATGGTGAATTATTTGTAGCCAACCTGCGGGATGCAAAGGTGACTGATAAATATTATTTCGGCAATCATGCATTAGATGCCAACGGTTGGCGGCCTTCATTTGTGTACCATGGTTTTCGCTATGTGGAAGTAAGTGCATTTCCCGGCACACCACAGCTGGCACAGTTTAGCGGCGAGTTGGTGTACGATGCATTGACTACTACCGGAAGTTTTTCTACTTCCAATGCAGTGATCAATCAAGTGTATCAAAATGCGTGGTGGGGCATTGCCAGTAATTACAAAGGCATGCCGGTTGATTGCCCGCAGCGCAACGAACGCCAGCCTTGGTTGGGCGACAGAACAGTAGGAGCACAGGGCGAAAGCTTTGTGTTTGACAATGCGAAACTCTATTCCAAATGGATGCAGGATATTGAAGAAAGCCAAACAACTGCAGGTAGCATTCCTGATGTGGCACCTGCATTCTGGAATTATTACACCGATGATGTAACCTGGCCTGCGGCATTTATTTTTATCAGCAATCATTTGTACAATCAGTATGGGGATGACATGCCGATTCGGAAGCATTATGCCAGCATGAAAAAGTGGATGATGTACATGAAAGAAAAATTCATGAAGCAGTACATCATCACGAAAGACAAGTATGGCGACTGGTGTGTGCCACCCGAAGCCTTGCATTTGATTCACTCCAAAGACAGCAGCCGCCAAACAGATGGTCAGTTGATAGCCACAGCATACTATTACAAATTGCTCTCGTACATGCAGCGCTTTGCCGGCATGCAGCAACTGCCTGAAGATGCTGCTTACTTCGGCAAGCTGAGTGACAGCATTCGTATTGCATTTCAGGAAAAGTTTTATCGGCCTGCACTCAAGCAATACAGCAACAATACTGTTACTGCCAACTTACTGCCTTTGTACTTCGGTATATGTCCCGATTCATTGCGGAGTGTGGTTTTCGAAAAAATCAGGTACAAAGTGCATGTCGAAAACCACGATCACATCAGCACCGGGCTCATTGGTTCGCAATGGTTGATGCGTGGCCTTACCGAGTATGGCTATCCCGAACTGGCGTATACCATTGCGTCCAACAACACTTATCCGAGTTGGGGCTATATGGCGGCCAATGGTGCTACTACCATTTGGGAATTGTGGAATGGCAACACGGCCGACCCCGGCATGAACAGTCAAAACCATGTGATGTTGCTGGGCGATTTGATCACCTGGTTGTATGAAAACCTCGCCGGCATTCGCAGTCATAAATCTGAAGTGGGTTTCAAAAAAGTAATTATGAAACCTACCATACCTGCGGGCCTGCAAGAAGTGAAGGCGGCCTATGAAAGCATGCATGGTAGCATTGCCAGCCATTGGAAAAACACTGAGTCAAAGTTTGAATGGCATATCACTATTCCAGCCAACAGTAGCGCCCAAGTGTACATGCCTGCAACAGCCGTGGAAGAAATTACTGAAAGCGGCAAGCCTCTGGCTGCCTACAATTACATTAGCATTGGTAAGCTGGAAAAAGGCATGTTGCAAATAAACATCCCATCGGGTACCTATCATTTTGTACGCAACAAATCTTTCAAGCAAGGCATTGTAAAAGATGAATTCATTTTCGAGAGAGCTTCTTTTCCTGAGAGCCATGCAGCCACTATTGCCGAAACGCCTTCTGGATTAATTGCAGCTTGGTTTGGCGGTACCAAGGAAGGCAATAAAGATGTGTGCATTTACACCAGTCATTTACGCAATGGCCAATGGACAACACCCAACATGGTTGCCGATGGTGTGCTCAATGATTCTACAAGATATCCGACGTACAATCCGGTGTTGTACTATGCTGATAACGGTGAGCTATTGTTGTTTTACAAAATTGGACCCAATGTGGCAGGATGGACTGGTTGGATGATGCGCAGCAAAGACCATGGCTACACCTGGAGCAAACGTGAAGCTTTGCCGGAAGGTTTTTTGGGCCCCATCAAAAACAAACCCGTTATGATAAACGAGGTATTGATGTGTCCGTCGAGCACCGAAAAAAACGGATGGAAAGCACACATAGAAATGACCCGTGATTACGGTAAAACATGGACCAAAACAGAAGCACTGAATGATGCCAATCCTACACAAGCCATTCAGCCCAGCATTTTGCAATACAAAGATGGCCGGCTGCAATTGCTTTGCCGCAGCCGCAATACAACGTTGAATGAAACATGGAGTCATGATGGCGGCAAAACGTGGTCGCCCATGCAAGCCAGCCCATTGCCCAACAACAACTCTGGTACAGATGCCGTAACACTGCAGGATGGGCGGCAGTTGTTGGTGTACAACCACTTGCTGCCCACCAACAGTTGGGTAAAAGGGAAAGGCCCCCGTACACCACTCAATGTGAGCATCACCAACAATGGTAAAACCTGGTATGCAGCATTGATACTGGAAGATTCGCCCATCAGCCAGTATTCGTACCCGTCAGTTATACAAACGAAAGACGGATTGGTGCACATTGTGTACACGTGGCGAAGAGAAAGAATCAAGCATGTAGTAGTGGATCCATCCAAACTGACGCTGCAAGAAATAGTGAATAAGCAATGGCCGGGTGCCCATGAATCGGATGCAACCACATCCGATGATTAACTTTAGGTACATCTTTTTGAGAATAATACGCAATCGCATCATGAAATTTATTGCTGCCAAACAAAATATTTTTCGGGTACATGCCACATTGTTGTTGCTGCTGATATTTGTTTCGATATCATCAATAGCACAACTCAATACCGATCAGCAGTACAGCCGTCCGTTGAAAGAGGTGTTGCAAAACATTCAGAAAAAATATGGGGTTGTCATCAAGTTTGCGGACAGCATGGTGGCCAATAAAATGGTAACCTATGCCGATTGGAAATACCGGCCAGATGTAGAGGTAACATTGGATAATGTGCTGAAGCCGTTGGAGCTGAAGGTGAAGAAGGAAAAAGAGAAACAGTACAAGCTGAGTGCCTATGAATATTACCGCTGGCCGGTGGCAGAAGGCTGGGCCGAAATGGACCGCATAGCAGCGCAATACAATACACCCGAAGCATGGGAAAAAAGAAAGGCAGAACTACGCCCTTGTATACGGGAAGCATTGCAGTTGACGCATTTGCCTGCAAGGCCAAATAGTTCCCCCATCATTACTCCCAAAAGAATGTATGATGGGTATACCGTAGAAAATATTGCTTTGGAAATTTTGCCCGGAGTGTGGATCAACGGTTCATTGTACAAACCTGCCAAATACAAGGGCAAAATTCCTGTTATTCTCAACCCCGACGGGCATTGGGAAAAACAACGCTACCGCCCCGACTGCCAATATCGTTGTGCTGCTTTGGCCAAGATGGGTGCGATGGCATTCAGCTACGATTTGTTTGCATGGGGCGAGTCTTTATTGCAGTTCAATATCGAAGATCATCGCCGCAGTTTGAGCATGACCATTCAGGCATTGGGCAGCATACGGATACTCGATTATTTACTGGCACAAAAAGATGCCGATACTGCCAGAGTAGGTATGACTGGCGGCTCTGGTGCTGGCAGCCATACAGTGCTTATGACGGCACTCGATGACCGTATTAAAGCATCTGCACCAGTGGTATCGTTGTCGTCGTATTTCTATGGCGGCTGCCCATGCGAAAGCGGCATGGATATACACGGTTGTGGTGGCCGCACCAACAATGTGGAACTGGCAGCTATGGCTGCACCAAGGCCACAATTGATTGTAAGCGATGGTGGCGACTGGACAGATAAAATGCCGGAACATGACTTTCCGTATTTGCAAAAAATGTATGCCATGTGCAGCCAGCCTTCGGCGGTGAGCAATGTGCATTTGCCCAATGAAAAACATGATTTTGGCATCAACAAACGCAAGGCAGTATACGAATTCATGGCGAAGTATTTGCAATTGCAATTGCCCGCTATTCAAAACAAAGCTGGTGAAATTGACGAGTCAACGATTACCATAGAGCCAGAGCAAAACATGTATGTGTTTGGCGATAAAGGAGAACGATTGCCTACACATGCAGTACACGGTTTTGATAATTTGGAAAAGTTGTTTGCAGCAGAAGTAGAGAAAGCCAGAACCAGCCAACGCTATAAAATTGGCCTGATAGATTTGATGCTGCTGAAGCGCCAAAAACTCGGCTCCATTACCCTCACTGCCGACTTAAAAGCAGACGGTGTAGAAGTAGATATGGGTGGCTTGGGCAACCGGCCCACCTTCGACAATCAATTGTTGAACGACAGTGTGCGGCAGTTGTTTTTGCAAACAGCGAAAGAAAGAAAAGTAGAGTTGTTTTGTTTGGCCATGACAGGCTATTATGCGCAGTCGTTTTGCAGCCGGGCCGAGTACATTCGGAGCATTGAAGATTGTATTCGCACCATGCAACTCATGCAAGTGAAGCATGCGTTTTTGCCACTGGGTGTGCAATGCGATATCAAAAAAAATCCCGGTATTCGTGATTCAGTTATTGCCCGTTTAAAAGTAGCCGGTAAAATGGCTGAAGCCGCCGGCGTTATCATTGGCATCGAAACATCCTTGAGTGCAAAAGAAGAAGTGCAATTGCTGAAAGAAATTGGCTCGCCGGCCATTAAAATATATTTCAATTTTTCTTCGCCACTCAAAGAAGGCCGCGACCTGATTGCTGAATTGAAAACATTGGGTAAGGATCGCATCAGCATGATACATGCTACGAATAAAGACAGTGTGTTGCTGGAAAACGATCCGCAGATAAACATGCAGCAGGTAAAGCAAACGCTGGATGCCATGGGTTGGAGCGGCTGGCTGGTGATTGAACGCAGTCGGGATGCTAAAAAGCCATCAGATACAAAGTATAACTACGGCGCCAATACTGTCTATCTCAAACGCATTTTTCAAGAAGAGTAAAATAGTGCAGGCAGCGGTTGCCAGAGGGCTGTATGACGCAACTGTAGCCCTTAGTAAAACAGTAAAATAGACCATCTTTTTGGCAAATAGTCACATTTTCCGGGCTTGCTGATACCGGTACTTTTAATGGCTGCAGCATGCCTGCTAACAAGGCAAAGTGTAGCAGTACCCGGTATGAAACGATTGTTGATTAGCCTGCTGTTTTTTTGCTGCGCCTTGTCTTCGGCAATGGCAGTAAATATTTATGTAGCCCCCAATGGCGCAGACAGCAATGACGGCTCTATAGAAAAACCTTTTGCCACACTCAACATGGCTCTGCGCAAAGCAAGAGACTTGCTCCGGTTGAATGATGCATCCATCAAAGAAGACATTCATGTCATTTTGCGGGGAGGCCATTACCAGGTATTAGAAACCATTGTTATCAGACCGGAAGATAGCGGCACCCGTGAAAGCTCCACGTTTATTGAAGCAGCTCCCAACGAAAAACCTGTTTTGAGCGGCGGAGTGCAAATCAGCAATTGGAAGAAAGTTACTGCTCCTGTCAAAGGCTTGCAGACAAAGTATCAAAGTAAAATTTGGGTGGCCGATGTGCCGCAGGTGAATGGCAACATCTTTAATTTCCGCCAACTGTGGGTGAATGATGTAAAAGCAGTGCGGGCAAAATCTTCCAACGGCGATGAGATGCTCCGCATTCTTAACTGGAACAAAGCTGAAGCAGCTTGTGTGATTCCTACATTAGCTTTTCAAAACCTTGATAAAGCAAACGGACTTGAATTGTTCATTCATCAATGGTGGGAGATTGCTAACCTGCGCATCAAGAAACTACAGGTGATGGGCGATAGTACGAAACTGTTTTTCCATCAACCCGAAAGTAAAATTCAAAACGAACATCCATGGCCTGCACCATGGCTGAGTAAAGAAACCGGCAACTCTGCTTTTTATTTAACCAATGCCATTCAGTTTTTAGACGAACCGGGTGAATGGTATTTAGATATCAACCATAAAAAAATCTATTACTGGCCACGCAACAATGAAAATTTATCAACTGCAAAAATAATTGCTCCGTTTACCGAAACATTGATCAGCATAGCAGGAACAGTAGATAATCCGGTGAAGAATGTAGTGATCGATGGAATTTCTTTTCAGCATACGGGTTGGTTACGTCCTTCGCTGCAAGGACATGTACCGCACCAGGTTGGTTTGTACATGACGGAAGCATACCGTTTAAAACCTGCAGGTACAAAAGAGAAACCGATGTTGGATAATCAGGCATGGGTTGGCAGACAACCGGCTGCAGTTGAATTGAGTTATTCAGTGCGTACGAGAATCAAGAATTGCTCATTCTTGCATTTAGCTGCAACAGCAGTTGATTTGAAAAGGGGCGTACAGGATAATATGACGAAGAATAATCTGTTCAGCGATATAGGTGGCACGGCTATCCTCGCCGGTAATTATGGCGATGAAGGAAGAGAAATTCATATGCCATTCGATCCGAAAAATGAACGGGAGAAATGCGATGTTATTTTCATTGAGAATAATTTCATCACCAATGCTACCAATGAAGATTGGGGCACGGTGGGTATTGGTTGTGGTTTTGTGAGTAGAACAAGTATTCGTCACAACGAAATTGAAAATGTATCGTACAGCGGTATCAGTTTAGGTTGGGGATGGTCACCTTCACAAAATATGATGAAGGATAACCGAATCGTTGCCAATAAAATTCATCATTACGGCAAATGGAATTATGATTGTGCCGGTATTTACACATTGAGTGCACAAGAGAATTCCATCATTGAAGACAATTATATCGATAGTATTTACAAATCGCCCATTGCACATTTGCCTTCGCATTGGTTTTATATCTACAACGATGAAGGCTCTTCCTACTTTACTGTAAAAAACAACTGGACGCCATCGCAGAAGTTTTTACAAAACGCAAATGGACCCGGCAATGTGTGGAGCAACAATGGTCCGCAAGTGCATGACAGTGTAAAGCAAAATGCTGGACTGGAAAAACGCTTCCAATACCTGACTGCAAACAGTACACCCAAGTTGGGTGCCATCAACGAAGAACATAACGAAGTAATTGAACTGGTGGTAAAAGAAGGGATGCGGTTGAATTTATCCAAACTCAAAGAATTATTGGCGAAGAACAATATGGACAGCAATGCCATCTATCATTGGCAGAATCATTACGTCATCTTCGATAAAGTACAGGACATCGGCGTAATGCAAGGGCGTATCGCCAACAATTTTCCTGAAGCAGAAGTAAGGGTGTATCACGACATGTTTTACGAATACAGCAAGAAAAAACATTGCACAGATAAAACAGAAGCGAAAGAATGGGAGCATATCATTCTCACAGCAAATCTTGTTGCTGATGAAAAGTTGCAGCAAGAATATCTCGACTATCACACTACACAGTTCGAAAAATGGCCGGAAGTTTCAAAAGGTTTTTGCAATGCCGATTTTCAGCAGTTGCTGTTGTTCAGAAACGGACGACAGTTGATGTTGGTGATCAGTATTCCGAAAGGTGAAAGCCTGGATAAGTTGAACCCAAGAACAACCGAGAACAATCCACGTGTGGATGAGTGGAATAAGATCATGAAAAAATACCAGCAAGGAATTCAAGGAACAAAGCCGGGAGAGACGTGGGTGTTTTTAAGTCAAACCCCCAACCCCTAAAGGGGAGCAAGGCAAAACCCTTGTGACGATTAACAATAATTATTTTGAAATAGATGAAATACGAAAAAAATAGTGATGCTGATAGCATCCCTTTAGGGGCGGGGGGGCTAACAATTGGAATTTTAGGCGTTGGTGAAGGCCGCAGTACCATGAGTGCAGCATTGCAAAGTAAAAAACTGCATCTCAAAATCATTTGCGACCGTAACGAAGAATTATGCAAACAACGTTGCAAAGAATTTGATTTTAATAGTTATACAACCAACTACGAAGATCTGCTCAACGATGCAGAGATAGATATCATCGCCATTTACACTCCCGATCATCTGCATGCCGATCATATTAAACAGGCATTGCTGCATGGTAAACACGTGGTGTGTACAAAGCCGTTTATTGATGATTTAAGCAGGGCAAAAGAATTACTCGAACTGCAAGCACAAACAGGTAAGAAAGTATTTGTTGGACAAAGTTCACGGTTCTTCGAACCCTACAAACGGCAACGCAAAGATTTTGAAGCAGGTGAGATCGGTGCACTCATTACCATCGAAAGTCATTACAATGCAGATCATCGTTGGTTCCTTGAAAAGAAATGGGCATTGGAAGATTCATTCAAATGGTTGTACGGTGGGTTAAGTCATCCTGTAGATTTCATTCGTTGGTATTTGCCCAACATTGAAGAGGTGATGGGTTATGGCATGATCAGCGCCAATGGTAAAGCAGCTGGGTTAAAGAATGAAGACACGATGCACTTCATCTTCAAAGCAACCGATGGACGTATTGCAAGGGTGAGCGGAACCTACACCAGTCCAACGCAACCAACAAAAAGAGACAGTGGGATGAGTTGTGTGTTGCGTGGTACACAAGGTGCATCACAGGCCGATTACCATGAACTGCGGTATGCCATCACCGACAAAACAGGTGAAGAAAAAATTATTCACTGGGGCGACAGTACATTGAAATATTATTTCCGTTTCGAAGGACAGAGTCATCATGCAGGCGAGTATCAAAACTACCTGGAATACTTCGCTGATTCTATCGAGCAAAATTTCACGGCTTATCCCAACATGCAGGAAGGAATTGGAACAGTGGCATTGCTGCAGGCAATGGATAAGAGTTTGAAAACAGGGACGCCGGTGAAGATCGCAGACATTTTAAAGCAATATAATCTCAAACCACTAAGCCACTAAGGCACGAAGTAACGCAAACCTTCGTTTTGCTCTGTGCTATCCGTGCCTCTGTGGTTATAACTAGTCATGAACGAAATCTATAATAAACTCACAACGCTTGATTTTGCCATCGTAGCCATTTACCTGGTTGCATTGCTGGCCATTGGTTATGTCGCTAGTTTTCGCAACAAGAAAAAAAATGAAACACTTTTTTTAGCAAGCAATTCATTGAACTGGTACAACATTGGGTTCAACATGTGGGGAACAAATGTCGGCCCCTCATCACTATTGGCATTTGCAAGCATTGGCTTTTCCGCAGGTATTGTGGGCGGAAATTTTGAATGGTATGCGTTTGTTTTTTTAACGCTGCTGGCAATGGTGTTTGCACCACGTTACATCGCCAGTAAAGTATCAACAATGCCAGAGTTCATGGGCAAACGTTATGGGAAAAGCACACAAGATATTTTAGCAGGGTATGCGTTGATAAAAATTCTCATCAGTTGGTTAAGCCTTGGTTTATTCAGCGGTGGCATTTTAGTGCGACAAATTTTAGGCATACCCATGTGGCAATCAACTATTGTACTCGTAGCATTCTCCGGTTTGTTTACCTACATGGGCGGTCTAAAAGCCATTGCAAAAGTGAATGTGTTTCAAATGATTTTATTGATCATTGTATCATTGGCATTAACGTTTATCGGTTTGCAAAAGCTTGGTGGTATTACTGCTTTGATTGATAAAACACCGAGCCATTTCTGGAATTTAATTCATCCTGCATCCGATCCTGGTTATCCGTGGCATGCGTTGTTGTTGGGTTATCCGGTGTCGGCTGTTGCGTTTTTCTGTACCGATCAAAGTATGGTGCAAAGTGTATTGGGTGCAAAAAATTTAAAACAAGGACAGCTCGGTGTCAACTTCATCGGCTGGTTGAAAGTGTTGGCATTGCCGATGTTTATATTGCCCGGCATTTTATGTTTTGCATTATTCCCCAATTTAACGGATGATAAGTTGGCGTACATGACGATGGTAACCAATTTGTTTCCATCAGGATTAAATGGGTTGGTAATTTGTGTGTTGATTGCTGTGTTGGTAGCAACCATTGGCTCCTCCTTGAATGCATTGAGCACGGTGTTTACAAAAGATATTTATGTCAATAACATGAACCCGCAGGCCACTGTGCATCAACAAATAAAAGTGGGTCGCTACACCGTTGTTGCAGGTTGTGTGTTGGCGGTGTTAATGGCGATTGCATTTGATAATATACAAGGCAAAACCTTGTTCGATATTTTTCAATCGATATTGGGTTACTTGGCTCCGCCGTTAGCGGTTACATTTTTATTGAGTGTATTTTGGAAACGCACCACCAAGCTTGCCGTGAATGTAATCTTATCAGCAGGTTCTGCATTCAGTTTGCTGGTAGGCATGCTCAACTTGTGGATTTTACCTCCCGATACTACAACAGGTTCCAACACCTGGTGGCCGCATTATTTCCTCATTTCATTTTACATTTTCGCCATCTTATTTGCAGCAGCAGTCATCATTTCGTTGGTCGATAAAAACAAAGTAACTGCCAGCATCGAAACAGCACCCATACCCAAAACCGATCGGCAAGTAAAATGGCTGTTCGTATTGTTGGGGCTCGTCATTCTTTCACTTTACATCATCTTCAATGGCCACTAAAAAAATGATAAATAATTTGTTCACCAGCTACCGTACTAATATGAAGTACCAGTTGTGTCTCCCGATAACTATCGGGACAGTTGCACAACATCAATACTATTCAGCTACTAAAAAATACTTCGTGCTGCTTTGTGTGCTTTGTGCCTTTGTGGTTCAAGCCAATGCACAAACCTGGATTTGGTATCCCGGCGATTTTGAAATTAATCTTTCAAATAAAGTGCAGAACCGCCGTACCGAACGTGGCACTTTCTTTCCCGTATTTTGGAAAATGGACAACCATTATGTATTGATGGATTTCCACAAAGTATACGATGTGCCTGCAACAGATACTGTAGCTATTTTTGTAGAAGGCACCTACAATGTGAAGCTGGATGGCAAAGCCTTTGAAGGAAGCCCCAAGCAAATTGTAGTGCCGGCCGGCAAGCACAAAATCAACATCAAAGTTTTTAATCAGGCCAACGTGCCTGCTATCTATGTAAAAGGAAAAACAATTGTATCAGATGCTTCATGGCTGGTTACTTTCGAAGACAAAGAATGGATTGATGAAACAGGAAAAACCTCCGACATCTCTGCCACCAAATGGCTGAATGCCGGCAGCTGGAATTTCAATCAACCCGATCAGTTGCCTTCGCAGTTTGCTTTGCCTACCCGTCAGCAATCTGCTGTATCGGTACAAAAAAACGGCAATAGTTGGCTGGTAGATTTTGGCAAAGAAACCCTTGGTTTCATTCAGCTACATGGCTTACAGGGCAAGGGTTTGCTGAGTATATACTATGGCGAATCGAAAGAAGAAGCATTGTCGCCGGAGCATTGCGAAGCCCTCGACAGAGTGGATGTAAACAGCAATACCAAAACCCTGAAGCGATTGGATTTGTCCAAAGCATTTCGCTACGTGCAATTGCAGTTTGACAATACGGTGCAGCTCGATTCGGTATCCATGCTCTATGAGTATGCCGATGTGCAGCAGCGGGGTAATTTCTTATGCAGCGATTCGCTGGTGAATCGTATTTACGATGTGGCGAAGTATACCTTCGAACTCAACACCCGTGAGTTTTTTATTGATGGTATTAAACGAGACCGTTGGGTTTGGAGTGGCGATGCGTATCAAAGCTACCTCATGAATTACTACCTGTATTTCGATACAGAAACAGTGAAGCGTACCAGCTATGCCTTGCGGGGCAAAGATCCGGTGACGGGCCACATCAACACCATCATGGATTATACCTTTTACTGGTTCCTTGGTATTTACGATTACTATCTCTACACCGGCGACCGTCATTTTATTGTGCAGAACTACGACCGCATGAAATCGTTGATGGATTATGTGCTGGCCCGCCGCAACAAAGATGGATTGATGGAATGGATGCCCGGCGATTGGATTTTCATTGACTGGGCTGCTGGTCTCAGCAAAAAAGGCGAAGTGAGTTTTGAGCAATTGTTACTGGCCCGCAGTTTGCAAACCATGGCTATTTGTGCAGAGCTGGCCAACGATGAAAGTGCTGCCACGCAATACAAACAACTGGCCAACGACATGCGTGACAAACTGTTTCGTTTTTATTGGAATGCACAGCAGCAAGCCTTGGTACACAGTCGCATCAATGGGCAGCAAACCAACAACATTACCCGCTATGCCAACATGTTCGCCATCTTCTTCGATTATTTTACAGCTGCACAAAAGCAGGCAGTAAAATCATCGGTATTGCTCAATAGCAATGTGCCGCAAATAACCACACCCTACATGCGGTTTTATGAGTTGGAAGCATTGTGTGCCTTGGGCGAACAATCGTACGTACTCAACGAAATGAAAAGCTACTGGGGTGGCATGTTGCAGTTGGGTGCTACTTCTTTTTGGGAAGAGTACAACCCTGCCAAAAAAGGAGAGGAACATTTATCGATGTATGGCCGGAAGTTCGGAAAGAGTTTATGCCATGCATGGGGGGCAAGTCCGTTGTACCTATTGGGTAAGTATTATTTGGGGGTACAACCTACTGCCCCTGGCTACAGTCGTTACAGCATTACCCCCAATCTCGGCGGCCTCGAGTGGATGCAAGGGAAAGTGCCAACGCCACAGGGCGAAATAGAATTAAAAGTGACCAAAACTACGGTGCAGGTAAAATCTCCTGCAGGAGAGGGCTTGCTGCAATTGAAAAGCAGCATACTGCCGAAGGGAAAAAATATTGTGCCGGTGTCAAAAGGCAATGGCCTTTATGAAATTACCATTCAACCCGGTGTAGAATACCTCATTCAATACAAAGCAGATTAATCATGAAACCCGTACATAAACTGTTCTTCGCTGTGCTATTATTGCCGCTGTCGTTGCTGGCACAAAACGGATTGGTGAGTACCGGCAATAGTCCAAAGGCGGCACTCAACAGTGTTGGCATAAGCGATGTACAATGGACAAATGGTTTTTGGGCAGAACGCTTTGCTGTTTGCCGCGATGCTATGCTGCCACAACTCTGGCAAACATACACGAGCCAAAACATGTGCTATTCATTTCAGAATTTTCGAGTAGCAGCGGGGTTAGATACCGGTCGCTTTCGTGGCCCCTCTTTTCATGATGGCGATTTTTACAAAACTCTGGAAGCAGTGGCTGCCATGTATGCCAACACAAAAGATGCAAAGCTCGAAGCATGGATGGATGAAGCCATTGCCGTTATTGGCAAAGCACAAAAAGCAGATGGCTACATCTATACCAAAAACATCATTGAACAGCGCAAAACGGGCAGCGAAAAAATGTTTGATGACCAGTTGAGTTTCGAAGCGTACAACTTTGGTCATTTAATGACGGCGGCCTGTGTGCATTATCGAGCAACAGGTAAAACAACATTGCTCAACATCGCCAGCAAAGCAGCAGATTTTTTAATTGGCTTTTACAAAACTGCTACACCAGAGCAGGCACGCAACGCTATTTGCCCTTCGCATTACATGGGGTTGACAGAATTGTATCGTACCACGCAGCAAAAAAAATACCTCGATTTGGTGGTGCACCTTATCAACATTCGGGGTACTGTAGAAGGCACGGATGATAACAGCGACCGGGCACCATTCCGCGATATGCAAAAGATTGCCGGCCATGCAGTACGTGCCAATTATTTGCTGGCAGGGGTAGCCGATGTGTATGCCGAAACAGGCGATGCTAGTTTGCTCACCACACTTCACCGATTGTGGAATAATGTTATCCTCAGCAAAATGTATGTAACGGGTGGCTGTGGTGCATTGTACGATGGTGTAAGTGTGGATGGTACTTCGTATAAACCTGATACGGTTCAGAAAGTGCATCAATCTTATGGCCGTGATTTTCAACTGCCCAACCTCACTGCACACAATGAAACCTGTGCCAACATTGGCAATGTATTGTGGAACTGGCGCATGTTTTTGCTCACGGGAGAATCGAAGTATACAGACATTGTTGAACTGGCTTTGTACAACAGTGTGTTGAGTGGCGTAAGCCTGGATGGCGGCAACTATTTTTATACCAATCCGTTGGCAGCATCCGATCGCTTTCCGTATCACATGCGTTGGGAAGGTGGTCGCATTCCATACATCAGCAAATCGAATTGCTGTCCGCCGAATGTGGTGCGTACCATTGCCGAGGTAAACAGTTATATGTACAGCATTGGAGAAAAGGGTTTGTACATCAACATGTATGGAGGCAGTCAGTTGTCTACCACATTACACGATGGGCAACAAATGATTTTGGAGCAACAAACCAACTATCCATGGCAGGGAAATATTGCTATCCATATCAAACAGTCATTATCAAAGTCTGCAGTCATTTTCTTCCGCATACCCGGTTGGTGCAATAAATACACGTTGCTTGTAAATGGGAAAGTGCCTCACAATGTAGTAGACCGTTCGAATGGTTACATTGGTGTAAAGTCCAGCTGGCAAAAAGGTGACAAGATTGAATTACGTTTGGACATGCCGGTGACATTGCTGGAAAGCAATCCACTGGTGGAGGAAACCCGTGGTCAGGTTACAGTAAAACGTGGCCCCATCGTATACTGTCTGGAGTCTGCCGATTTGCCACAGCACAACATTTTTGATGTGGCCATTCCGGCCAGTGCTGTATGGCAAACAAAACCATTGGCCATTGCGGGCAGCACGGTTACAGCCCTTACCACTACTGCCAAAGTAAAAGCACCGCAAACCTGGAGCAATGTATTGTATCAGCCATTGAATAATCAGCTGAAAGCTGCAGCCGTTACACTCATTCCATATTATGCATGGGCCAACCGTGGTAAAACAGAAATGACTGTTTGGATGCCGGTTGTTCGTTAACTGCGAAAGATTAATTAAGTAAAATGACCATCAAACAATTCGAAATCTTTACGGCAACTGCGCCTTTACAAAAGCCCATTGCCGATGCTACGCATACACTTACCGAAATTTCATTTGTGGTGCTGCGATTGCATACCCAAAGCGGTCACATGGGCGAAGCCTACCTGTTGAGTTTTCAATACAGTCCGCAAGCCATTATTGGTGCCTTGAAAGATCAGGGACCATTGTTAATCGGGGAAGAGGTTTGTGATACCGTCAAGGTATTTATGAAGTTGAATCATGCCAACGAATACTTTGGGCACGAAGGCATCAACCGTTGGGCACAGGCGGCTTACAACATGGCTATGTGGGATGCGTGGTGCAAAATACTCAAGCAGCCCATTTGGAAAGTATTAGGCCATTCGGCACAAAAAATACCAGCTTACGGTAGCGGTGGTTGGATAAGTTACACCGAAGCGGAATTGTTGGATGAAGTGAAAGGCTATGCTGCCCGTGGCTTTGGTGCTGTAAAAATTAAAGTAGGCAAACCCGATTGGCGGGAAGATCTTGAAAGATTGCAGTTGGTTCGTGAAGCGGTGGGGCCACACATCAATATCATGATGGATGCCAACCAGGGCATGAATGTACCCAATGCATTGGCGCTGGCCCGTGCTGCCCGTAATATCGGTATTCAATGGTTTGAAGAACCCATTGACCATACCGATTATGAAGGCTATAGCATACTGCGTCATCAGGCGGGCATTTCTCTTGCCATGGGCGAACGAGAATACAGCACCGTGCCGCTGCGGGAATTACTAAAACGCAATGCCCTCGACATTTGGCAGCCCGATATATTGCGGCTTGGCGGCGTAGAAGCCTGGCGCAACAGTGCGGCTTTAGCAGCTGCGTACAACGTGCCTGTATTGCCGCACTACTACAAAGATTATGATGTGCCTTTGCTAAGCACCATTGCCAATGGCGCTGGTGTTGAGTCATTCGATTGGATCGATCCGTTGATAGATCATCCCATTCAGTTTCACAACGGATTTGCATTGCCGCACAACCGTCCTGGTTGGGGCTTCACTTTTAAGGATGAGCATTTGACTGCTATAGCATAATACAATGTGGATGTCAGCAGCCGTGCAGTTGGCATCTGCGTTGCGTCGCACACTTCAAGTTTCTGTTCACTACTGAGCAATACAAACCAACATGTCCAAACAACGCTGTTCAATATTTGCGGTTTTTTTTTCACTCTTCAGCACCGTGCATGTGCAAGCACAGCTGGTAGATAAAACACCTGCTGCGGTGCCGGTTGCTCCTTCCATTTACAACCGCCAACCGTACGAAGATCCTTTGGTGAGCGGCATCAACAGAGAGGCTTCGAGGGCCACGGCATATTCTTTTGCCAACACGGCCGATGCCTTGCAGGGCCAGCGGGAAAAGAGCGGCCGCTACCTGTCGCTGAATGGGGAATGGGATTTTGCATTTGCCTTGAAGCCCGGCGATGAGCCAGCTGACTTTTACAAACAAAAAGTGCAGGGCTGGAAGAAAATACCGGTGCCGGCCAATTGGGAAATGCATGGTTATGACAAACCTATTTACAAAAGTGCGGTGTATCCATTCCGGCCGGTCAATCCTCCGTATGTGCCGAAAGATTACAACGGGGTGGGTTGTTACCAGCGCAGCTTTGTGCTGCCCGAAAACTGGAGGGATATGAACATTACGTTGCATTTCGGCGGCGTCAGTTCTGCTTACAAACTGTGGATCAACGGAAAGTTTTGTGGCTATGCAGAAGATAGTTTTTTGCCGAGTGAATTCAACATTACACCGTATTTGCAGGCTGGTGAAAACATCATTTCCGTTTGGGTAATTCGCTGGAGCGATGGAAGTTTTCTGGAAGACCAAGACCAGTGGCGATTAAGTGGCATTCACCGCGAAGTGTATTTGCATGCAGAGCCCCGGTTGCGTATTGCTGACTTCTTTTACCAAACCACACTCGACTCCAATTATCAGGATGCTGTACTTAGCATCAGGCCACGCATGGAAAACCTGACAGGTGCTAACATGCCCGGCTATGTGCTCAAAGCACAATTGTACACGGCCGATAATCAACCGCTATTGTCTGCTCCATTGCAGAAATCTGTGGACGATATCATCAATGAAATTCATCCACGGTTAGACCGGGTGA
>JADLHL010000012.1 GCA_020848815.1 Chitinophagaceae bacterium
CTTCCGTGCTAATCTGTGTCCCATCTTATCCGCATAAATCACCCAAGCACCTCCTGCAGCACCTGCACCGTTTTCAACCGGCCGAAGTCGGCTATGTGGTATTGAAAAAAGTGAATGAAGCCCTGTAGCAATTCTCGTCGCTGCTGTTGGTTGAGTTTGATACGGTACAGGGTAACGGCATTGTCTTGTTGCATCAATTCAAAAGCAACCTGACTGAGGGCTGCATCAAGGTACATGCCGTGGATGGGTGGCTCTGTATCAAAACTGCCGGCTTGCAAATCCAGGAAGCATATGCCGTCTGGTTTGTCATCATCCATCCGAAAGCCGAGCATGGCCGCCAGCTTCAGCGAAAAAAACAAGGGCAGGTTGGCCACCACCGCAGCATCGCATTGATCGAGCAGGCAAAGGCTGTCTTCGATAAACGCATACAATTCTTCGTTGGTTTCTGGTTGGCGCAGGGTTTTGGTAAGCAGTTCTATCATGTACAGCGCTACAGCATTGCGGTGTATACTGTGCATCACCTGCTGGTATACCACTGCCCATTTCAATTCTTTTACCAGTTGCAATTGTTTCAGCTCATTGTGGTACACCACCAATTCTACAATGGCAGCAGGTTGCAACATGGTGCTCATACTGCCGCCTTTCTTACTACTCTTTCGTGCACCTTTTACCATGTATTGCTGCAGGCCATACCGCTCGGTATAGGCCGATACAATCAAACTTGTATCGCCATAAGCAGTGGTACGCAGTATAACAGCCTTGGTGGTTTGCAGCATAAATAACCCCCTTACAGCTGCGAAAATACAGGGCTGATAGCCCACAGACTGATTATGCCAATCATTTAGTTTCTTTGCGGGCTCTTACAATGGCGGCAATAGCCCATTCTTGCAATGGCCCTTTCTGCTGAATGTTTACTTTTTTTGATTCATCACCATGTGGTATCGCTTAGGAAAATTTGTACTGCAGTACAGGCTTGTGCTGTTGATTGTATTGTTTGTGGCATCGGGTTTTATGACGTGGCATGCCTTGCAGGTAAAACTCAGTTACGAATTTTCAAAAGCCATTCCTACCGACAATGAAAAGTACCTGGAGTATCAGGCCTTCAAAAACAAGTTTGGCGAAGACGGCAGTGTATTGGTGATGGGGGTGGAAGACCCGCAGTTTTTCAGCAAGCCACATTTTGATGCCTACCGGCAAATGCTCGCCGATATAAAACAAGTACGTGGGGTAGAAGGGCTGCTGTCTGTACCGGCGGCCATTTACCTGCAAAAAAATGATAGCACCGAAAAGCTGCAAACAACCATCTTGTTTGATAGCACGGTACAAACGCAGCAGCAAATAGATAGTGCCGCGGCTTTGTTCAATGAAATGTTTTTTTACCGCGGCTTGCTGCACAATCCCGATACGAAATCCTATCTGGCAGGTGCTACCATCAACAAGCAAATACTGGCCAGTAAAGACCGTACCCGTGTGGTAAATGAAATTCTGGAAGTAACCAGGCGTTTTCACAAGACCACAGGGGTACAGGTACACATGAGTGGCTTGCCCTTTATCCGTACACAAATTGCCGATCGCATCAAAAACGAAATGAACTATTTCCTCATTGGTTCATTGGCATTGGCTGTGCTCACGTTGGTGCTGTTTTTCCGTTCGGCCAGCGCCACCATCATTTCAATGCTGGTGGTCATTCTTGGCGTAGCCTGGGCCCTTGGCACCATGCATTTATTTGGTTTCCAAATCACCTTGCTCAATGCCCTCATACCACCATTGATGATTGTGATAGGCATACCCAACTGTATTTATTTCCTCAACAAATACCACATGAGTTGGGAGGAAATACAGGCACGGGAGAAAGCCCAACCATCCGGCGCTTCGGTTGAAGTATTGAAGCGGGAAGCCCTGTTGAACATGGTAAGTAAAATGGGTATCGTCACCCTGTTTTGCAACATTGCAGCAGCAGTGGGTTTTGCGGTGTTTGCCCTTACCGAAAGTGCCTTGCTCAAAGAGTTTGGTATTGTGGCCGGCATCAACATCATGGTCATTTTTGTCATTTCCTTCATTCTCATTCCATCGGCACTCAGCTATTTGGCGCCGCCCGAAGAAAAGCATACACGCTACCTGCGCAACCGCTTTTTAGAAAACCTGCTGGTAAAAGTGGAGTACTGGGTACTGCAGCGTCGCAAAATGGTGTACGCCATTACTGCTGTATGTCTGGTGGTAGCCGTGTTGGGCATTTTGCGCCTGAAAACGGTGGGCTACATTGTTGATGACTTGCCGAAAAACGATGTGATTTATACCGATCTGAAATGGTTTGAAAAACAGTTTGGCGGTGTAATGCCGTTGGAAATAGTGGTGGATGCCGGTAAAAAAGGCGCCATCACCCGCAACCTCAAAACCATTACCAAAATGGATGAGCTGGCCGAATACATCAACGGGTATGCAGAGTGTGGCCGTCCGCTGAGTTTGGTGGAAGGACTCAAGTTTGCCAAGCAGGCTTACTACGATGGAGACAGCTTGAGCTATATGGTGCCCAACGAGTTTGATATGGCGTTTATCGGGCCTTACCTCAAAGGCGGCAACAACGCCAATGCCGATACCAGCAGCCAGCTGGCCAAGCTCACCAAAACCTTTATGGATGCCGATAAGCAGCGGGCACGTATAAGCATCAACATGGCCGATGTGGGCACGGTGCGATTGGCAGCTTTGCTCGATTCGTTCAAACTCAAAGCCGATACCATTTTCAACATGGCATCGCTGGAGCCGAAGAATCCGGAACAGCCCGACGGGCCGATGGTAGCCACATTTGACAGTACCTATAATGTACAGTTTACCGGCAGTTCGGTTACATACCTTGAAGGTTCTAAGTTCATCATCGATGGCTTGAAGGAGAGCGTATTTTGGGCCTTTTTGCTGATAGCTCTCACCATGTTATACCTGTTTAAATCGGTGCGGATATTGGTATGTTCCCTCATTCCCAATATCATTCCGCTGGTAGTTACGGCAGGCATTATGGGCTGGGCTGGAGTGGCCATTAAGCCGTCCACCGTGTTGGTGTTCAGCGTGGCCTTGGGTATTGCCATTGATGTCACCATCCGGTTCTTGGTGAATTACAAACAGGAGCTGCCGACGC